>DNXU01000161.1:1598-3381 GCA_003505715.1 Cyanobacteria bacterium UBA8803
ACAAACAACCAACAACCAATAACTACCAGTCATTACTAAAGTCCGGACTCTAGACTACACTTTTCTTCAGGTGGCTCCAACTGAGGTAGACGGATTACATAACGATAGCTGGACTCTGATAAACCTTGAACTGAAATTTGTCCCCCGTGCAGTTCGGCTAAATGGCAGCTCAACAATAGCCCCAAGTTCTCACGGGAGTCACTGTTTCTAGATATCTGGTTGGGTTCAACACTCACACTCAAGGCTGGGGCAACAGAGTTATTGGGGAGGATTATCGGGGTAGGTGATTGGCAAACCCTGGAATTGAATAGGCCGTACTTCGGCTTACTAGTCAATAGTGGAGGAGCTACAGCCTTAGAAGCAGTAGTGAGTTTTGAAGGTGAGGGTAAAGGTGATTCGATGATTTCCCCATACAATTGAGGTAGACCATCTCCCAGCCAGGGGTGAGACAGCCAAACCGCAATTTGTAGCAACCCCATGGTTCCCATCTCCGGGTCGCTTTTGCGTGAGACGTGGATGCGAACCTCACTCCCCGCTACAGCCGAGTTAATCGTGCTAAACAGCAAGTAGTACAGCATTTGCCGTACCTTTTCTTTGTCTAAAAACCAAATGCGATTTCCAGGTTCTACCGATAAGCGAATCTGTGGCTGATTTTGCTGCACTGTCTCTAATAAACTCTTGATGGCCTGTTGACAGAGCATTTCGATATCTATAGGAATCAGATTGAGTTGCTCGCCAGTCTCATCCAAAAGACCCAGGGCAACAATCTCCTCAATCAGCCAGACCAGATGCTGACCCCTATTATGGATAATTTCTAAGTATTCCTTCTGTTTGTTAGTTAGAGGGCCGTAAATTTGCCGATTTAGCACGCTAGCCATGCCCATAATTGAGGTTAGTGGCGTCCGTAGTTCCTCTGTTAGCTGAGTGAGCAATTTAAGTTTAATCGAGTTTGTTGAAGATAAGTGCGTCGATAAATCTGTTGAGATGTCTGGATCGCTCTTGGTAGGATTGGATTCTGCTAGCTTCTCAGACTGACTGATGAAAAAGGATTTGGGCTGCCAAGGAATTGTACTTCTGTACCCTCGTTTCAAGGTATAGTTCCGCTCAAATTCACTCAAAGCCCAGCGAGCTGTAATGGTTAAGAACTCAACGTCTTTGGGCGCAAAGGAGCGAGGCACCAAATCCATTACTGCCAGCGTACCTAGGCATTGTCTATCTGAAGTCAACAACGGAGCACCCAAGTAACTACGGATACCGTAGTAACCAACCCACAAACTGCTGGCAAATACTGGATTAGTTGCTGTATCTGGAATGATTAAAACCTGATGAGTGTCCGCCACATAAGTACAAAAGCCTTCATGGCGCGGCAACTCACGCGATTGAGCCAGCTCATTCATTAGCCCAACTCTCGATAAACCAACGGCTGACTTAATGAGCTGCCGATCTGATGTCAAGATACTTAGAAGGCAAAGAGGTGCATCCAAAAATTGAGCGGCAGTTTGAGTAGCTTCGTCAAAAACCGCAATTATCTCGGTGTCGAGTAGACCTAGCTCTTTAAGAGTAGTGAGCCGTTTTTCTTCTCGTGCGGCTGGAGTCAAACCATCCAGACGACAAAATATTCTATTTTCCGGCTCTGCCATAAAAATGCCTACTCCCCATATGTACTGTTGGACTAATCGGTCTGAGTCTGAGTTTTAAAAGTCCGACTTACCATACATACAGTTCCCAGATGGCGTAGGAAAATCAACATACCTAATCTAAAAATAGGGATGAGGGATGAGGG
>DNXU01000567.1 GCA_003505715.1 Cyanobacteria bacterium UBA8803
ATTTAAATGACGAACAGCTTATGTCCGTTGCTATACCTATTTCCCTTATCCAAAATTAACGATTAGAGCTTGCACCAACTTGACAAGTTCAAACGTTACAAATATACCCAGAATTAGGGTAACTAAACTATTCCAGATCGGGGTGTTGCCATAGCCAAAAACAGAGGCAACAAACTTGAAGGCGACAATTAACAGAGCAATAATAACGGCAATTTGGATAGGATGCATACAAACCTCTCCTCAAGCTGACGATTAATAGTCAATAACAGACGACTTATTCGCCGTGCGAATGCAGTTGCGTCTAAGTACTCTTGCTCATCTGACTATATCACCGGAGCATCGCATTTGTACGCTTTAATCCCGCATCCGCTATAAAATCCGTTCCAAACATGTCTGCCGAGCGCCCAGCTCAAGCCAGATGATGGTGCGTTACGCGAAAGCTAACGCACCCTACCTTACTGCACTTAGCGATCGCGCTTGACTTGCCGAATTGCAGCTTCTGCATTCACTAACCCATTGCCGAAGAAATATTGCTGGGCGGATACGGGTTGGGGTTGGGGGAAAATACCCGATGGACGCAGGAAGGGAAAATCCATGCTAGCACCAAAGCCAATTGATGCCTGCAAGCGGTATTGATTCTCGTCGGCTTTAGAAAGGGTTAGTGCTTCGGAACTAGCGGTTTCTTTGAGAATTGCCACCAAGCGATCGCGACTCAAGTTGCGATTGGGGTCTTCCCCTTTCATCAGTGCCATCACGCCTGCTACTGTAGGGGCAGAAAAGGAGGTGCCTTCTACCTGAACATATTTACCTTGGGGGTCTAGGGTTACTCCCCAGGCATAGTCAGGAACAGATATCCCCTCCCAGAAACCATCCACCCAAGTCCCTCCGGTGGTCAGAATTCCCCCACTCAAGTTCTGTTCGGTATCCCCACCCGGAGCCACCACATCAAGCCTACCGCCATAATTGCTGTAAACGGTACGATTACCTGCGATATTAGTAGCTCCCACGGAAACCACACCGGGAATTGCGGCTGGGAAACCGACGCCATCAATACCGTTATTACCCGCAGAAGCAATAATTAGTAGTTTGGGATGGGTATCGAGAATTTCAAAAACTTGGTCAGTCAACTCCCGATCCGGCATTAAGCTACCCAAACTCATATTAATCACATCTGCCCCCCGGGCTGCCGCGTAGCCAATGGCTTCAATCAAGTCGGCAGAGGTAATCTCGCCGTTCAAACCAAAGACGCGGACAGGCAAAATTTTGGCATTAGGTGCAACACCTATCACACCCATCTCATCCGCAGGACGCGCAGCAATTACCCCAGCACTCCAAGTCCCGTGAAACTCAGCAGCTATGCGATTGCGGATGAAATTCCGTATCCAATTGGCAGCCTCCCCTGGCGAAGCTTCGGGATGGTTAAAGGAATACTCAGCTGCCAGCCATTCGTATTCTTTGAGTAAATCAATATTGGACAGTTCAAAGCTCTTTTTAAACTCCGGCTGTAGGAGGGTAAGTTCCTCAGAACTAATGCGCGTATCTGGATCGCCCTCCCCTTCTCCAGAAAAATCCCAGCCATGAACCTCATTTGGTAACTTATCCGGAACGTCCCCCACTGTATAGATACTATTCGCCAAATCGGGATGATCCCACTGAATCAAACTATCAATGACGGCAACGACTACGCCCTCACCTTGATTACTTTCCTGCCAAGCTGCCGTTGCTCTCACGTCAGTACGGGGTAACAATTGACCGCGTCTGGCAGTACTGTCGAGATGCCATTGTAAGGGCAGCATCGCCGAAGGAAAAGGGGATTGAGCTGATTTGGGGAAGCGGCTTAATAACTTTTGCAATTCCTCAACCGCGTTGGGATGGGTTCTCAGGGAGGTGGTATGGACTGTCTGTTCCCGGATACCGGAGGTAATAGATTGCACGAAATTGGGGGTGGCAGATTGCACTCCTGTCATACCATTGAGCTGATTGGCGACATTCAAAACAGCAGTTCCCGATGCTGACTTGGATCGCACCACATACCGATTTTTAGAAAAGCGCAGCGGTCGCACAATTTCTAGGTTATTGCGCGTCAGGAGGAGGTCTCGTTGCAGTTTCGAGGTTTTGGGTTCCAAACTGAGAACAATTTCGTTGGGAAGGACTACCACTTGTTGATCTTCTCCTGACTCCTCGGAAGTTGACCCACGAGTCAGGACGGGTAAGGTATTCTCGACGTAGGATTGCTTTTGAATGCGATCGCTAACATCAGTGGGGGTACTGTTTGAGCTGGCTGATAGCTTGACAAGGGCGTAGCGATCGCCTAAGGGAGTAACTTCCACATCTAAAGGCTGGCCGGGGGGAGGGCCACCGCGAGTATTACCGCCACCGCCTTGCAAGGCTTGTTGTAGCCTCAGATAGGCGGATTGACTAAATCCTCGTGTAGTACCTCGTTGAGGTTTGAAGGATACGCCAATGATATCGGAACGCACAGCTAGGGGAATTTGTTGACCGTAAAAGGTGTAAAACAGGTCAGAAGGTGCTGGTACTTGGGCCACAGCTGGGGGAGGTGCCAGCAAATTTACGGGATTAGCTGCTCCCCACAAACAGCTAGTGAGAACCAGGCTAGACAGAAGACGTTTCATATTGGCTACGTTTAAGAGATGGTATTAATGGCCTATATTTCTGTGAGTTTAAAGGTTATGCGCAACGGCAACTCCCAGGTTACAAATTTTGGATTAGATTGCTATTTACTGGTGTGATGTGCTAGAGCAGTAGTGCAGGCGAAGGAATTAACAAATCGGGTCTCCTGGTTATCTCTGGGTAAAATGTATATTTTGTCACAGAGCGATGGGTGATGGCTAATCGGCTCTAAGTTTCTGAACAATTACCAATTACCAATTACCAACAGGGTAAACACATCTAAATATTCTTGACAAACGGTCGGAGATATGGGGAGATAAAAATACCAAAAACAAAAAGGTGATCTAGCTGGAATAAGTAGCTCTCAATTGAAGCCCCCCTTTCCCCAAAAAACGAGCAGGAAACTTCTGGCTCTACAGCAGTTAATTAAGCCAGTAGTACTTTGTGCGTTCTACTCTGGGGTCTTCCAAACAAGCGAAATGTTTAATAAAGGTAGATTCTAGAATCAGACTCATCACCCGGCTATCGATTTCTACTCAATTGCAAAGCAGATATACAGCCTTAATCCTATCTCTAATGTTGACACCCACAGATAGACTCTTGGATGGCTTGTTGTTTGCAACAGCGAAAGGCAACCCTTAATTCTACCTTGAACTGCCAACCCTTTAAGATGCGTTTACCCTGATGTTCCACGCTACCTTCTTAGCTTTGCGATCACCCTCTTAATAACGTTTCTGCCCACCGAGTATCTTCCTCAGAAAGTGGCAGTTGTGGCGGCTGAGTATAATCGATCGCCAAATAATACCGCCCTTTTTGGTAAACGCGATCAAGCAACGGTTGTAACTCTAAAATTGGCTCCTCTTCACCCAGCATCAGCGGAATCGGCACTGGGGGAATCGATTGTCGTAAGCCAAACGCATATAATTCCCCCGTCGGTCGCTGATCGCCCCGACAAACTAGAATGCGATAATCCCCCAAGTTTTCACTTCTAATCGGAAAAGGTTTGCCACCCCGCAGCAGATCGATTTCCACCAGATGAGTCGCACTAGCTAAAACTCGATTTCGTTTTCGTTCGTAAGCCAGTCGCCCTTCCCCAGGACGTTTATTCTTGGGAGACAAAAGCTCAATTACTGTAACAACAGTACCCGTCGCCACGTCTCGAATTTCCAGATACCGCTCGTTCACTTCTTCGGCAACAGGGACTGTCACCTGCTCGGGTTGAACGGGTAATGATACAGTAGCAACAGATGATGTCGGTTCTGCCGTTTTGCCAGTCAGCACCGCCACATCAGGAATGCCAACTAAAACGCTCTGTTCATCGTTACTAAAGTAAGTTCGCTTTTCAATTTCGACTCGATAGTTCTCACTGAGACAATCTACCAAGTCATCGGCAATTGCCACAATCAAACGGTTATGCACCGCTGACCACAGCTCTGGATTTTCCAGATAGGGGTTCATTCCCGGAAATGGCGAACGCATAGGACAACTTCAGTCACTGAGAAACTTATTCCTCATCGTATCGGTTTTGCGAGGGCAGCGACGAGGGTTGCGATAGTGAAGCGCTGCTGCAAAGTAGATCGCATGATTACATTGCGCTAGGTGCGATCGCTTTCTCAGGACAAACACCGGAGTGGCCTCTCTAAGTTCTATAGATTTTGACCTCCTCCGAAAAAGTCGGCTCTCTCTTCGCTTTTTTGAGCATTTTTCAACAGCTTGTGAGAAATCCGGGACTATTTGTATTATTCAAGAAGAAGAGGGAGAAGGGATAGGGAGAGGGGAAAAATGCGATCGCTAGCCCTTGGAATCACCATGACCTGATAATAAATTCGGGTTGACTACCCCCTTTTTAAGAAAGC
>DNXU01000264.1:0-445 GCA_003505715.1 Cyanobacteria bacterium UBA8803
AAACGACCGTATGGTAAAGAGTTTACCGGATGAGACAAATTAATTTTTTGATTATTTTTGCGTTTTGTTTAGCTCTGGTGTTATTTAGCTTGCAGAACACTGAGCCTGCCGTCATCCAGATTGTTGATGGTCTAGAGATTGAAGCCCCTCTTTCCATCGAACTGATTTTCACGATGGGTCTGGGAGCCTTCCTAGCCTGGATTTTCAGCGTCTGGACTCGGCTGCTGCGATACTTAGAGTCGCGTCGCCTGATTCAGCAAATGCGCTCTAAAGACGAACGCATTGAGGAATTAGAGCAAGACGTGGAACGCTTCAAAGCAGAGATAGAAGAGGAACAGCTACCCGCACTATCACCAGCTGAACCTGTGACAGAAGGGGCAATAGCAGAATAAATCACTGGTAATTGGTAATTGGTGATGGGTGATGGGGAATGGGGAATGGGGAA
>DNXU01000264.1:540-6351 GCA_003505715.1 Cyanobacteria bacterium UBA8803
ATCACCCATCACCAATTACCCATGACACCTGCTACTGAAGCGATCGCTCTTCTGATTGACCTAGCTCAGCGAGGGGAAATTAACCCGTGGGATGTCCAGGTCATTGAAGTAATTGATCGCTATTTAAGTACCCTACCTTTAGGGAAGGATATCGAATCAAGTCCCGGTGACACTGACTTATCTCAGTCCGGACAGGCTTTTTTGTGGGCATCAATGCTGGTTTTATTGAAAGCTGACACTCTGGAGCGTCTAGAAGAGCTAGAAGAACCACTACTTGATGATGTCGGGGAAGAGCTTGATGTCACGGGTGAAACGCGATTGCCTCTACATCTAGAGCGTCATCTGCGTCGTCGCACGGCTGCGCCACCGCCCCAGAAACGACCTGTGACCCTCGCTGAGTTAATCGATCAGTTACAGCAAATGGCTGCTCAACTGGGAGAAACCCCCTCGCGCTCCCCTGCGGCGCGATCGCGCTCATTATCTCGGTCTCAGGCTGCCAAAGCCATTGCCCATCTGGCTCATGATGAAAATCTGACAGATACTGCCAAGCGACTGGAATTCTTACTCTCCCGTCATTGGCAAGAATTAGCTGCTGAAAAAGATTGGCTGAATTTAGAGCAGCTNNCAGCTGTTAGAGTGGTGGACGATGTCAACAAAAACATCAGCGATTGCTGTCCAGGAAACTGCTGATGATACCACTGAAGCTCCAGCTCACGACCGAGTGGGGGTCTTCTGGGCATTGCTACTGTTATCGGCTCAGTCTAAGGTTGAATTATCCCAAGAGGAGTTCTACCAAGACTTAAAAATCCGGATGTTGGAGTGATTAAAGCAGGTGTGTTATCTAGAGTTAGGGTTTGCATCTTATCCCAAGTTACGATCCCTTGATGGTACTATAGTTGCGAAAAACTTAGCGGCAATCCCAAAGTTCGAGCAGCCTAGAAAAAGTGCTATGAAGGAAGCAACTTGGGATTAATTCACTATCCCAAGATTGACCGGGTTGGGCAGCAAACTAACGGCTCCCCCACCCTNNAACGCTGGGAAATTGCCACAGAGCTGGTGATAGAATCCGGAATTCTAGAGCGATCGTTGGTAGATTCATATATTCCGACAACAGTTAGATGGCGTCGGCGATTTATCGTCGGTAGTTTAACAGAATTTTTGTTAACCTGCCATTGCGGTTACCCACTTTCTGTCATAGTTTCCGGTATATAGGGTGAAGTCTCTCACAACCAGTCCAACTGTGCGATCGCCGGACTGGTTAAAATCAGACTCAATTGAGCAAATCAAGAACATGTGGCCTACCTTGAGGAATAAATATTTATGAAAGCCATGATTCTGGCAGCGGGCAAGGGAACTCGAGTTCGCCCCATCACCTACACCATTCCCAAACCATTGATTCCCATCCTGCAAAAACCAGTGATGGAGTTTTTACTAGAACTGCTACGACAGCATGGCTTTGACCAAATTGTCGTCAACGTGAGTCACCTCGCCAACGAAATTGAGGGCTATTTCCGCGACGGTCAGCGCTTTGGCGTCCAGATTGCCTATTCTTTTGAAGGCCGAATCGTTGATGGTCAACTAGTTGGGGAGGCTCTCGGATCTGCCGGTGGGATGCGCAAGATCCAAAACTTTTATCCTTTTTTTGACGATACCTTTGTCGTCCTTTGCGGCGATGCTTTGATTGACCTCGATCTATCGGCAGCGCTGAAGTGGCATAAGGAAAAGGGCGCAATTGCTACAATTGTGACCAAATCCGTGCCCAGAGATCAAGTTTCCAGCTACGGCGTCGTGGTGACAGATGAGACAGGCCGGGTGCAAACCTTCCAGGAGAAACCTCCAGTAGAGGAAGCCCTCAGTACCAATATCAACACGGGCATTTATATTTTTGAGCCAGAAGTTTTAAATTATATCCCATCCGGTCAGGAATATGACATCGGCGGCGAACTATTTCCTAAATTAGTGGAGATCGGTGCGCCTTTTTATGCCGTATCAATGGATTTCCAATGGGTGGATATTGGGAAAGTGCCTGACTACTGGCACGCAGTGCGAGGTGTCCTGACGGGAGAGATCAAAAATGTATCGATTCCCGGCAAGGAGGTGGCTCCTGGTATCTATACAGGGTTGAATGTAGCCGTCAATTGGGACAAGGTTGACATTACTGGACCTGTTTACATCGGAGCCATGACCCATATTGAAGATGGTGCGAAGATTATTGGCCCAGCCATGATTGGCCCCAATTGCTGGATCTGTAAAGGAGCAACCGTCGATAACAGCGTCATCTTTGAATACTCGCGCTTGGGAGTGGGAGTAAGATTGGTGGATAAGTTAGTATTTGGACGCTACTGCGTTGACAAGACTGGTGCCACCATTGACGTTCAAGCAGCAGCCCTAGATTGGCTGATTACTGATACTCGTCGGAGTCTACCATGCCAAGAGCCGGAAGAACAGCAAGCGATCGCCGAACTTCTGGGCACTGAATAGTTTCCGATTAGTTGTAGAGACGTTCCGGCGGAACGTCTCTACTAGGTTGGGCGAATTTTGGTAACAAAGGTTCGCGACCTGGATTTGGGATGAGGGCAAAATCCGTGGGGCAGACGCCCTAAAATAGGAAAGAAGGACTATTGAGATTTGTGTAGCCCATCCAGGCATAGAGATATATATGGCTCCTGCCGTTTTAATCGAGAACCTGCAAAAGCACTACGGAGATATCCCAGCTGTCAAGGATGTCTCATTTAAAGTCGAACCCGGTGAAATTTTTGGGTTGCTCGGTCCCAATGGGGCGGGGAAAACAACAACCATTCGCTGTCTGTGTACCTTAAGTAAACCTGATGCGGGGAAGATTGAGGTCTCTGGCATTTCCGTAATTAATAAACCGAGAGCAGCAAGACAACGCCTCGGTTATGTGGCTCAGGAAGTGGCTCTAGATAAGGTACTGACTGGCCGAGAACTCCTGCAACTGCAAGCCGATCTTTATCACCTCCCCAGTGCCTTTGCCAAAGAGCGTATCAATCAAACCCTTGAAGTGCTGGGATTGCAAGACTATGCCGATCAAAAGACTGGCACCTATTCTGGGGGTTTGCGCAAGCGTTTGGACTTGGCCGCTGGGTTACTGCACCAACCCGATGTTTTGGTACTGGATGAACCAACGGTAGGGTTAGATATTGAAAGTCGAGTTGTAGTTTGGGATTTCCTGCGCCAGCTGCGGGAGGCAGGAACAACGGTAGTAATTACCAGCCACTATTTAGAAGAGATTGATGCTTTAGCTGACCATGTCGCAATTATTGATAAAGGAGCCGTTATTGCTGCTGGGACGCCCTCTGAGTTAAAGGATCGGGTGGGAGGCGATCGCATTACCTTGCGCCTCCGCGAGTTCTCGCCCATGGCAGAAGCCGAAAAAGCTAAGGACATGCTCCAGGAATTGCCCTTTGTGGAAGAAGTTATTATCAATACCGCTCAGGGTAACTCCCTTAACCTAGTAGTCAAGCCCCAAAGCGATGCGTTAATGCTGGTGCAGCAATCCTTGCAGGAGGCAGGGTTTCCGACTTTTGGTATTGCTCAGTCGCGACCCAGTCTTGATGATGTCTACCTCGCCGCTACAGGTCAAACCTTACTAGATGCTGACCTTGCCGCTGCTGGAATGCGGGATCTCAAGGCAGAGAAAAAACAAAGTATGCGCTAACATTCAAAGCGCCATCTCCCCTATTTTTTTAAACCTTCTTAAGAATTGGAAGATATGAGCACAACGGTTACTCCTCCTAAATCTGACCTCAAGTGGCAAGCTTTACCAACCTCTCAAATTCCGGTTAGCGATACGCTGGGTTTGGGTGAATTTATCCAAGAAACCCTGGCTCTCACCAAGCGCCTCTTCATTCAGTTGCAACGGCGTCCTTCCACCTTAATAGCTGGGATCGTGCAACCCCTCATGTGGCTGATTCTATTTGGAGCCTTATTTCAAAATGCTCCTGTTGGACTCTTTGGTGAAGATCTCTCCTATGGACAATTTCTCGGTGCTGGGGTAATTGTCTTCACCGCCTTTGCGGGAGCGCTTAATGCTGGGTTGCCAGTGATGTTCGACCGAGAATTTGGTTTCCTCAACCGCTTGCTGGTGGCACCTCTAGCATCACGATTTTCTATTGTTGCCGCCTCAGCCATTTATATTATTGTCCTCAGTTTCCTGCAAACCCTGGCAATTGTCACTGCTAATAGCTTTTTAGGAGCAGGTTTACCCAATATATTGGGATTGACAACGATTGGGCTAATTGTTTTCCTGCTGGTGTTAGGGGTGACAGCATTAAGTCTGGGACTGGCATTTGCCCTACCCGGTCATATTGAACTCATTGCCGTAATTTTTGTGACTAACTTACCCTTGCTATTTGCAAGTACGGCGCTGGCACCCCTCTCGTTTATGCCGGGTTGGTTGCAGGTGGTGGCAAGTCTCAATCCTTTAAGTTATGCCATTGAGCCAATTCGCTATCTCTACCTCCACAGTGACTGGTCTCTAGGAAGTGTAGTGATGCAAGCACCTTGGGCATCCATTACCTTTGGTGGGGCAATATTGGTGCTGTTTGGCTTTGCGATAGTATCCTTGCTGGCAATAGGGCCGCTACTGCGCCGTCGATTTGCTTAAATAGAAGCATGGAATTAAGCGGTTAAGCTATGAAGATCGGCACCCAGTTTTTCGCCTCCACGCTGCTAGCTCCTATTGCTATAGGAGTTGGTCTGTCAACTGTAGCCCTAGGCATAACCTTTGGTTTGCTGTCTCAACCAGCTACAGCACAATCCGCAGAGACTGTTAAACCCCTCGAAGATTTGAACAGTCGGCAAAATGAGCGAGACCCATTGACGGGCCGTACCGGAAGCGGTGGCTTGAGTGTCTTTGACATCATTCATCGCTCCCGACTGGGTGTAGATGTCGAGGGGTTTACAAGCGAACTAGATGAAAACTTAGATAAGGCAACTCAGGAATTCCGGCGTCAACAGTTAGAGCAGTTGCGAAATCCACAACAAGTTCCGCCAACCAATTCAGGTGAAAATTAGGGAGAGGCAACTTTGAGGTTAAGGCTTTCTAGGTAATGGGTAATGGGTAATGGGTAATTGGTAATTGGTAATTGGTAATAGTACAACAACAAACTTTTTACCAATAACCAATAACCAATAACCAATAACCAAACTATTAGCCCATAGCAGCTAAGATGTCTTGAGCGTGAGTGGCTGTTTTTACGTTTTCATCAACGTAGGAAATTTTGCCGTTGCCGTCAATAATGTAAGTGACGCGCTTGGCATAACCGCCGCCATCAACATCGTAAGCCTTGGTAATACTTCCATCCACATCTGCTAGCAGTTGGAAAGGCAGACCATACTTTTCTTGAAATTTCTTGTGCGATGCTTCGTCATCCATACTAACACCAAGGACAACCATTTCTTGGCCTTGGTATTCAGCGTAGTTGTCTCGGAAGCTTTGAGCCTCTTTGGTACAACCAGGGGTATCGTCTTTGGGATAAAAATACAAAACAACGGTTTTCCCAGCCAAGTCTGATAGTGAAACAGTATTGCCATCAGAGTCTTTAGCTGTAAAGGCCGGAGCATCCATACCAACTTTGAGAGCCATAGGTTCTGTTCTCTATTCTGCTAAAAGTTTCCTAGATAGTTTGGCAGTATCCCCAGCCCTAATTCCTAAAGAGGTATAGGGTGGGGATACACTTCAACCGAACAAGTCAATATTACCTGAAGGAGCGACAAGAAAGGTTGCAAAGGAGAGTGGGATAGGGTGTAGGGAAAATTGACCAACAACCCACCTGAATCGCGAGGGGC
>DNXU01000462.1:0-3294 GCA_003505715.1 Cyanobacteria bacterium UBA8803
ATCACCCATCACCCATCCCCCATTACCAATTACCCACAGGTTTTCTCTTGCCTCGTAATAACCTGATAATCCACTGCTGGAAATTATCAATATAACTAAACAGCACCGGAACTACTACTAAGGTAAGTAGGGTAGAAGTAGTAAAACCACCCATCACGGCAATTCCCATCGGGCTGCGTACTTCTGCTCCCGCACCAATTCCTAAAGCTAGGGGAACTGTCCCAGCAATTGTCGCCAGAGAAGTCATTAAAATTGGTCGCAAGCGAGACACCCCAGCGGCAATCAAGGCTTGATACTGAGATTTGCCCTCTTCTAGATTAATTAAGGTATAGTCCACTAGCAGAATGGAATTCTTAGTCACAATCCCCATTAACAAAACAATTCCAATCAAAGCGTACAAACCCAACGCCTTTTGGGCAATCATCAAGCCCAACAGCGTACCCCCTAAAGAAAGGGGCAGTGCCACCATAATTGCTAGGGGATAGAGAAAATTATTGTAGAGCAGGACGAGGATCGCATAGATACACAACACCGCTAGTCCGAGCGCACTGCCGAAACGCCCAAAAATTTCTTGCATAATCTCAGCATCCCCAGCTGGTTGCTCCACGACACCAGGAGGTAGGGGATTCATCGCAGGTAACTTCTGCACTGCTGTCACGGCATCTCCCAGAGCAATACCTTGTAAGTTAGCTCCTACGGAAACTTGACGGGAGCGATCGTAGCGGTCGATTTGCGCAAGCCCGCTACCCAAGCGGATATCCGCGACCGATACTAGGGGAACCAGGGTATTATTTTGACCTGGCACTTGCAAATTTTTAATCGTGTTGATATCGTTCCGCGTTTTGGGGTCAATCTGTACCCGGATCGGAATTTGGCGGTCGGGCAAGTTAAACTTAGCTAAATTCGCCTCATTATCGCCAATCGTAGCTAAGGAGGCCGTGCGA
Organism: Cyanobacteria bacterium UBA8803; assembly: GCA_003505715.1. Lineage (GTDB taxonomy): Bacteria > Cyanobacteriota > Cyanobacteriia > Cyanobacteriales > Coleofasciculaceae > UBA8803. The sequence goes on from DNXU01000462.1 coordinate 945, forward strand.
GCGATCGCTTGTACCGTAACTCCCAAGTCAGCAGCACGGGCGGGATCGGGAATTACTAAAATCTCCGGCTTAACTAAACTGGCGGTAGAACTCACTTCTACTAAACCAGTTAGCGTTCTCATCTGCTTTTCTAGCTCGTTGGCTGCTTGAGTCAATGCTTCGGGATTTTCACTCTTGAGGATAATAGATAGATCCTTATCCGTTCCCCCAGCACCTTGACTTTGGAAACTAATTCTTGCTCCTGGAATTTGAGCAAATTGGGGACGCAACTGCTGCTCGAATTCAGATTGTGTAATATCCCGGTCTTCTTTAGGCAAAAGCTGAACGTACAGCGTCGCCTGATTTACGCTTGACCCACTATTACTCCCACCCGATCCCATCGTAGCCAGCACGCTTTTTACCCCTGGGTTGGGTTGAATGAGCTGTTGCGCCTGTTGCACTACCTCGGTTGTGTCGTTAAGAGTAGAACCGGGAGGGAGTTGCACAGACACCGTAGACAGACCTAAATCCCCATTATCAAATAAGCCTTTGGGAATTAAGGGCACTAGCATTAAAGACCCGATAAAAAATGCGATCGCCAACGCTAAAGTCGTCAGCCGATGCCGCAGCGACCATTGTAATAAACTGCGATAGGGATGAAGCCGCTGTTTTTTGGAGAGTGGAATAGGAGTTTGATTTCGGGGGGAGTTTAGCTTTTTAACTTTGCCTCTCACCAATAACTTGCCCAAAAAACCCGCCCTCTTGTTAGCCTCATTATTCTCAGTCCCTTTATCCTTTAATAAATAAGCTCCCATCATGGGGGTGACGGTACGAGCTACTAGAGTTGAGAAGAAAGTAGAGACAGCAACGGTTACCCCAAACGGTTGGAAAAACTGACCCGGAACCCCACCCATAAAAGCTACGGGCAGAAACACCGCGATAATGGTAGCAGCAGAAGCGAGAGCCGCTAAACCCACTTCAGCAGAAGAATCTAACGCCGCTTGCAAAGGCTTTTTGCCCATTGCCATATGACGTTCCATGTTCTCGATTTCGACAACAGCGTCATCCACTAAATTACCGATCGCTAATGCCAAAGCCAATAAGGTCATGTTGTTGAGGGTGTACCCCAACATTTTCTGTACGGCAAAGGTAGGCAGAATGGATAGGGGCAAAGCCACAGCTGTAATTAACGTTGCCCGAGGGTTCCGTAAAAACAGGAGAATGGTCACTACCGCTAGCACCGACGCGCTAATCAAGTCATCAATCGTGCTTTGGTAGGATTCTCGGATAAAGTTAGCTCGCGTGAAAATTAGTTGCAATTGGACATCTGAGGGCAAAGTGGTTTGCAGTTTCTCTACTGCTGCTCTAACTCCCTCTTCCACCGTCACCAAGGTACTGCCCGTACTGCGCAAAACCTGAAACGCTACCACAGGTTTCCCATTAAATAGGGCTGCCGATCGCGCCTCAGCAAAACCGTTGGCAATTTCTCCCAAACTAGATAAGGGAGTAGAACTGCCATCTGGCAGCACAATTTCATAACTTTTCAAAACATCCACATTGGCAGCACTGCCGAGGGTGCGGATGCTTTGTTCGCTGCCCCCAACCTCACCCCTGCCTCCGGGCAAGTTGACGTTAAAAGCGCGAATCTGGTCGTTAACTTGAGTTGCTGTAATACCTAAAGCTTCCAGGCGGCTGGGGTCGAGGTCAATACGAATTTCCCGATCAACGCCACCCAGTCGGCGTACTTGAGAGACACCTTTGACTGACAGTAAAGAGCGGCTAATGGTTTGGTCAACCAGGTAACTCAAATCTTCAACAGACCGACGCTCGGAAACTACAGCGTAGGTCATAATCGGGCCACCTGCAAATTCCAAGCGTTGGACGATCGGTTCGTTAATATCGGGGGGTAGAGTTTGGCGGATTTGGGCAATAGAATTGCGCACATCATTAGTAGCGCGATCAGTATCGGTGCCCAAGACAAAGTTAACGACCGTATTAGAAACCCCATCGTTAACCGTCGAGACAATATTATCAATATTACCCAAACCCGCGATCGCGTCTTCAACCTTCTTAGTCACCTGAGATTCCAATTCCACCGGGCCTGCACCGGGTTGAGTGACTGTGACGGACACCGTTGGGATATCAATATTCGGGTTAGAATCAATCCCCAGATTGGTAAAGGACATCCAACCGAAGAGCGTCAGCACTAGGAACAGTACTATCGTCGGTACTGGCTTAAGAATCGACCAGGAAGAGAGGTTGAAGGACATTTGTTGTTGGTTGTTGGTTGTTGGTTGTTGGTTGTTGGTTGTTGTTTGTTGTTTGTTGTTTGTTGTTTGTTGTCTGTTGTCTGTTGTTTGTTGTTTGTTGT
>DNXU01000462.1:3483-5115 GCA_003505715.1 Cyanobacteria bacterium UBA8803
ACAACCAACAACTAATAACTAATAACTTGGACTCGATCGCCTTCTTTGAGATAGGGGGCACCTTTGACGATGACGCGATCGCCTGGGGATAGACCTTTCTTGATTTCTTGGCGATCGCCTGAGGTGGGTTCTCCGACTTCTACGGGTTGGGCTTTGACGCTGTTGTCGGGTTGCAGGATGTAGACGATGGTGCTGCCGTCGGCTTGGGGGAGTAGGGCTTTAGCGGGTACGGTTAGACCTGTGGCTGTGGCTGTGGTAATGGTGGCTTTTAAAAACATGCCGGGTTTTAGGGAAGCGACAGCGGGTAAATCTACTTTGACTTTGGCTTGGCGAGATTTCTCTTCCACCATGGGGTCAATTTCGCGGACTTTGCCCGATAGGCGCAGATTGCTGTCAGCATCGGAGGTGATTTGTACGGTTTGGCCGGGGCGAATTTGCTTGAGTTCGGTTTCGGGGACTGGCAATAGCAGTTCTAATCGCCCGTTTTCGATAATTGTGAATAGTTTTTGGGATGACGAAGTGATATCGCCGACGCGGGCGTTGCGTTCTGCGACTTTGCCGCTAGCAGGGGCTAGGACTCGCGTGTCGTTCAATTGTGCCGTGACGGACTGCATCTGAGCCTTGGCTTGGGCAAGTTGGGCGGCGGCTTGGGAAATAGTTTCTGGACGCGGCCCTGTTTCGAGTTGTTCTAGGCGTTGTTGAGCTTCTCGGAAGCTGGCTCTAGCTCGTTCTAGGGTTGAGCGGCTACTGCGTTCTTGGTTGATGACTTCGTCGAGGCGATCGCGGGCAATGGCTCCTTCAGCTTGTAGCATTTGGTTGCGTGCGACTCGCTTGTTGGCAAGGTCTAAGTCTGACTGAGCTTGTTCGACAGCAGCTTGGGCGCTCTTAACCGTTTCTCTAGCTTGGGCAATTTCCTCAGAACGTGTCCCTGCTCGCAGTTCGGCCAGCCGCGCTTCGGCTTGGTCTACAGCGGCCTTGGCTTGGGTTAATTGGGCTTGGAGGACGGCGTTATCTAGAGTGACCATTACCTGGCCTGCTTTCACAAATGTGCCTTCTTCGACTAAAACTTGCTGAATTTGCAAGCCCGTTGCTTGGGACATCACCGGAATCATCTCGAAAGCGGCCACGCTGCCCTTAGCCTTTAAAGTGCGGTTCACGCCTTGAGTTCCGACCTCGGCCACAGTAACGCTTTGAGCAGGTGCGGTTGAGGTGGTAGGGGGCGGAGTTTTGGCCGGAGGATTGGCCTGTCTTGAGGACAGGAGGTGATTACTGCCTAGTGCCAGCACCATACCGATACCGATACCGAAGAATAGTCCCCGCCCTCCCGATAGGAGATTCGGGCGAGGTTTATCGGTTACGGTTATTGAAACTGACGCTGCCTCCTGCTCGGACTCGGCAGGCTGAGCGGCATTACTGCCGTTCAAGTGAAATTTTTCTCGATCTGGAGCTGTCTGAGTCACAGTTGTTCCTCTAGTACGGATCGAGCTGGGTTAGCTCGTGAAGAACGGTTACTTTTCTTAGTATTACTTAAAATTTAAAGATTGAGTTTTATCAAGCGGCTGGCCTGGATAGATTTCTGTAATGCACCTGGGTTGAGGAAACCTATCGGAAGTAAGAGGGTGAATTATTTCT
>DNXU01000462.1:5343-14099 GCA_003505715.1 Cyanobacteria bacterium UBA8803
AATGGTTTCAGCAATTAATAATGGCCCTAACCATCTTGGCGGTTGCTATACCCTAAAAATAAAAAAAAATTTTTTGGGCATTCTGCCCAAGAGAGAAAATTATAGAGGGTAAAGGGCAAAAAGGCAAAAGGGCAAAGGGCTACAAAGTCCTCGCCGCAGCACAGACAACCCGAAAACCGTTGTTGTCGACCCTGAAGTCCGCCGCATCGAAGTCGAGGCTACACGCAGAACGGCAGTACCCAGGATGGGCGCCCCACGAACCACCGCGCAGTACACGGATTTGATTATCATTATCATCTAGCCAAGCACTGCCATCAGTTGGTGCCCTTTCATAGTTTTTATGCCAATGGTCTGCACACCATTCCCACACATTCCCGTGCATATCGTACAGTCCGAAGGCGTTGGCTACACCAAAACTACCGACTGGCGTTGTTTCCTTTCGATAAACCCCTTCGACACCAGCACCGTAAGTGTACTCGCCATTATAATTTGCCAGTTCTGGCGTAATCGTTTCACCAAAATGAAATGGAGTCGTTGTACCTGCTCGACAGGCATATTCCCATTCCGCTTCACTCGGTAAGCAATACTGCCGTCCCGTTTTTTGAGAGAGGCGATCGCAAAACTCTACTGCATCATACCACGAGACTCTTTCTACAGGGCGATTTTCTCCTTTAAACCTAGATGGGTCAGGGTCGAGTGTTCGGTTAACTTGGGGTAGATCAGCTACAGCTTTCCATTGTGCCTGGGTGACGGGATATTTACCCAGGCAAAAGGGTTGAATCGTTACTGAATGTTGAGGACTTTCGTTGTGGTTTCGCTCCAGTTCATCCTCCGGCGAACCCATCATAAAGCTGCCTCCAGGAATGAGTACCATTTCTAGTCCAATTCCATCGCCCAAGTCTTCAATAAAGTACTGTGCTGTCCGCCGTTCCCGATTAATGACTATTTTCGCCATTGATTCTTAACCTGTTTGATTGCCCTTGTTTGATACTTTTTCAACACTCAAAATCTATTAATTAAAAGAAAACATGGTAGAATAGTAAAAAATTACCTAAAGAGTTTGGCGTTTTAGAGTTTTAGCCGTTTACTTCGTCAATTATTCAACTTAAATTACAATAAAACTGGCTGACGCTCTAGACAAAAAAAGGAAAGAAAAAAAGAGAAAAGGGCAAAAGAGCAAAAGGGCAAAGGGCTACGAAGTCCTCGCCGCAGCACAGCCAACCCGAAAACCGAAGTAGTAGTTCCTGAAGACCGCCGCATCGAAGTTGAGGCGACACGCAGAACGGCAGCCCCTAGGATCGTTGAACCACGAACCACCGCGCAGCAAATGTCTTTGATTATCATTATCATTATCATCTAGCCAAGCACTGCCATCGGTTGGTGCCCCTTCATAGTTTTCATGCCACTGGTCTGCACACCATTCCCACACGTTCCCGTGCATATCGTACAGTCCAAAGGCATTGGCTACACCAAAACTACCGACTGGTGTTGTTTCTTGTCTATAAACCCCTTTGACACCAGCACGGTAAGCGTAATTGCAGTCGTAATTTGCCAGTTCTGGCGTAATCGTTTCGCCAAAATGAAATGGAGTCGTTGTACCTGCTCGACAGGCATATTCCCATTCCGCTTCACTGGGTAAGCGATAGTGCCGTCCCGTTTTTTGAGACAGGCGATCGCAAAACTCTACTGCATCATACCACGAAACTCTTTCAACAGGGCGATTTTCACCTTTAAACCCAGATGGGTCAGGGTTGAGTTTTCGATTGATTTGCGGTAGAGAGGCTACAGCTTTCCACTGTGCCTGGGTGACGGGATATTTACCCAGAAAGAACGATTTAAGCGTTACCGTATGTTGGGGAGATTCCGTACTTGACCGTTGATGTTCATCTTCTGGAGAACCCATCACGAAACTGCCTTCAGGAATGGCTACCATTTCTAGTAGAACTCCATTTCTTAAGTCTTCGATAAAGCTTCTAGCTTGCTGCTGACGACGCTTGATTATGAGTTCTGTTTTTATTCTAAGCCAGTCGGTTTGTTTCAGCTCAATGGTGGCAACTTCAAATTTAAAAGGTTGCAGGTTAATCTCTGTATCAATTGTGATAGTTGCTACATCAAACTCAAAGGTGGAGAGGGGTGGAAGTTGGAGTCCATCTAAAGGTATAGAGTTAACCTTAGTACTCCCTTCCAACTGTTCAGCGAAAGTGGCATACTCTCCTCCCAACCGTCGCAAAACCTGAGAAGTAATCTGGGCGAAAGAACGCAACCCTGCTAACCCCGCTAACCCCTCCGGTGCTTCGAGATTTGGGTTCATCAGGAAGGCACGAAAGCTCTGGTTAGAAAACTGATTCCATCGCTTCTCTACGGCTGCCGATACGCTGTTGATTACCTCAATCGTGTCAACCGCTGGCAGTACTTCTAAAAGCACGTCCCGCACTTTAGGAACAAAGTCATATTGCACCAAGTCTGGCTCAATATCCTCCTGTCCCGGCAAGCGCTGTAATAACCCACTCAGAAATACCTCGGCAACGGGTAAGGGGGATTTGGCTTCGTACAACATAGAGTCGCGAATCAGCCGCATGACGGGCAGGGTAATCACTGGAGCTGCTGCCAGCAACATTGCCAGCCGACGACTTTGGGGAGAGGACAACTGCCGAAACCGATGTACACGTTCGCGGGCAATAGACTCGATCTCACTAACAACGGCGGCTTCAATATCACTGTTAGTGTCTGCACTGCTATTTCGTTCAATGCGATCGCGAGCGATGTCTTCAATCGCCTTGGTCTTGGGAACCGAACTCCCCTGCTTGGGCAACAGAAACCCTGGTGTCACTTCCCCGCGATCGCCTGATAGCATCAAACTCCAGTTGGTCAGCTCTCGTACCTCGCTAATCACCACTGGTACAGGCAACCGTTGGTCGGCATCTACAGGGACATCTCGCTGTAGAACCCGCAACTTCAACTGTTGATTCGCCGCACCTGGTATATCGTTGCTAAGCGCCACTGCGGTACCGCGTCCGAGGGCTGTTCGCTCCCACATCCACTCTGGCAGCATTTGCCACACAACAGTGGGCATGACCTTGCCCCAATCTTGCAACATTGGCAACAGCGTGCCATTCCACCAATATTCACCAGCACAGTCACTCAACACAATAGCAATCCGTCGCCCTCGCTTGTCGATGAGTTCGCTAGGGCGATGTCCGGGGCGATCGGGACGCGATCGCAGCAGCACTTTATCTTCAGGTTTCGGCGTCTCGTGATCAACCTCCAAGTTAAACACCTGCAAATCCCGAAAGGCTCCATACCGACGCAGGATGCACACCAGATCGTTCACCAGGCGTTGCCAAATATGCATGGATGACCCGCGATCGACCACCAGAAGGATATCAAACCACGGCTCCCGTTCAGGGGACAAAATCGGCAGCCACAGATGTGTACGGGCAATGCGGTCTACTGTCGCGGCTTCATCAAGCTGGCGACCACTTCCCGCTTCTACTTGCTTCAGCAATGGTTTCAACGCTCGAATAATTGCTAACGGCTCGGTTAGCATCGCCGGATCAGCCAACCACACGGGCAGAACCTGAGGCGGTAATACGCCTGCCTTGGGTGTGGGAGTTGTGATATTTGCCTTGGGGGATGGAGATAGCGGGGCGATGTTCGGGTCTTTGCTATCTGAGTTCTTATCTATGGTGATAGAGTCCAAATCCCTCGTTTCTTCCTCAGGGGGTATTAGCCTTTCTGGTACAACCTGAGCTGCTGGCTCTATCCGTAAAGCCAACCATAGCGTCTCCGCAATCTCAACACTGGTGAAGTTCCGCTCCTCAGCGAGTAGCTTCACTAGTTCGCTGATAGAGTCTTTCGCTGTTCCTATCTCCGGAGGATCTCCCATCAGTCTGCATCGCTTAGACGTTTAAACAGTAGAGATTGTAACCGTTTCATTTCTTCTTCGCTTGGGCTTTCTTTACGGGTCATCAGGTAAATTGCATTGAGGAGTTGGTCAGTGGCTCGATCGGCTTTATTGCCCTTACCAAGGAATTCGCCAATCAGGGTTTCGAGATTTGCTGCGGTCTTCGTCCACCCACTCTTGTCGGCGGTGTCAAAGTGCGATCGCACAATAGGCAGCAGTGATTCTGGGGTAGGATTGGGCATCTTCACCCGCAAACAGCGGCGATAGAAGGCAGGAGGAAATTCACGTTCCCCATTACTGGTCATGATGACAATGGGAAACTCACAGCACTTCACCCGCCCGTTAATGATGGGTACTTCCATATCCTTATCAGCAGTGCGTACCATAACTGTAGCGTCTTGGTCTGCTTTGTCTCCCCGGTGGCGTTTGCGTCGCACCAACTCTGGAATTTCAAACTCCCCTTCTTCAAACAGATTCAGCAAATCGTTTGGTAAGTTCAAGTCGCTCTTGTCAATTTCATCAATCAATAGCACCCTTGGCAAGAGAGAAGGTAAAAAAGCTGTGCCTACTGATCCGAGTTGGATATAATCTCCCAAGTCGCCCTCTTCCTGAGGCGCTTTTTCATCATGCTCCTTGTGGGTTTTGTCGAGTTGGGCATCTTGTAAACGGGCGATCGCGTCGTAGCGATACTCAGCATCCGTAAGGTGCGATCGTGCCGTGATGGGCCAGGTGAGTACAGGTCCCAGTTGTAACTCATAGGCAATGGCATAGGCGAGGGATGTCTTCCCCGAACCCGGCACCCCTGTTACCAGTAGCGGACGACGGAGATGAATCGCTGCATTCACCGCATCGATAATTTCTGAAGACCCATCTTTATCTGTCAATATCTGAAAACTCTGCCCTCGCTGGATAGAACGGTTATCTGCTCTAGCTAAATTGCGAAGTTTTTTCCAGTACTCATCGTCCTGATTTTTGTTCACCTCATCTCTGGGCAAAAATATTCGCCAGGGGGGGGGTTCAGGTAATTCGGTCAGCGCATTTAGCTGTCCGTCGCGGTTACCGTTGAAACATTTCCAGGACATGGCAGTTTAGGAATGGGGACTAGAGGGCAACGAGCAGATCTTCTTCTTGATTCAGGTTAGGCAACCTAGGCCAGCGATCTGGGCAGTCACAGAGAAGTTTAATGTTTTTTATCGCTGCATTTTCAGGGTTGATACGTTGTATTCTCCACTTTTGGGCTAAGTCAGCAAAGTTGGTTAATTGGCTTTCTATCAGAAGGTTATGAACTTGGGTTTTGAGTTCGGTAGCCGTGCAACTATCAAACTTACTTGACCATAATGCGATCGGGACGGCGGAATTGATGATGTCGTAAAGAATATCTATGCGCTGCTCTCGATCGTCGGGCAACTCCGCCAGGAGCCATAACCCCGGTTTCTCGTCTAACAAAGCCTCTAAATCCCCAAGATCCGGACAGTTTTCCTGGAGATGAAACTGCTCACACACGGTCTTTGCTTCCACACACTTTTTCAGTAACTGCCATTTGCTCTTTAAATTGCTCTGCATTTTCGGTTCCTCAGCGCGGTCGAGCGATCGCACAAGAAACCTACGATGCTTCCCTAAAGGGCGAGGACGATTTTGCTCGTTTTTGACTCGCCAATCAGCTACGTCCTCTTCTAAATGAATGCAAGGCAAAAATAATTCAAGCGTTACTTCACAACACTCATAGGAAATCAGAGCTTCTTCAGCTTTTCGTATCAACACGGATAAGTGTTCAGCGACCTCGTTTAATGAGCAAGTTACCGCAGCCGCCTCAAACTCGATTGGGGTTGCTTCTCCTGTAACATGCAGTTCAGCAAAGACCTTTACAAAGGAGCCATCCTTCTGGGTCTGTCGACCACTTTCCTTAAGGGCAACGAGTAAGTAAGCTTGTCGATTGGTTGAGGTAATTGGTTGAGGAGCTTCAATGGAGATGTTATGGTTTTGAGCTATGCGATCGCGCCATTGTTGCAAGGCAGTTAGATCTCGGTTGTTCCCTTCACTAGAACGCTGAAGTTCAACAATAACAAATTCCACAAACCGTACTGCCAATTCTGGATTGTCGTAGTCGGCTAACAAGTTCTGAATCTGAGCTTGCTCGTTTAACAGAGGATGACCAGGTACTACTTGCTGAAAGTCATGACCGAACACCTGCTTAAATCCCCGAAGAAATGCTCTTTTCATATCAGCAAAGTCGTCTGGAAGGAAGTATTCAAACAATGTTTCCCAGTCCCCTTCCTCTAGCTTGGAAGATTGTCTGATTAGGGGGTGCTGTAGTTCTTCGATCTCCTGATCAACTGTCTCTATCTCTTTGAGAATATATTGAAGTCTTAGCTCCAGATTATTTCGCTCTTGCGGATTACCTTCATGCTGTTCCTTCTCACCAACTTCTCTGTAATCATTCTTTAGCTTTTCAAGTTTCTGCTTTAAGCGTTCAATCTGGAGTCTTCTAGCTGTACTCATTCCCATCTTTTAGTTCATTAAGCTGTTGCTCAATTTCTCCCATCTGGTCAGCAATAGATTGAAGTTGTAGCTCCAGATTATTTCGCTCTTGCGGATTACCTTCACGCTGTTCCTTCTCACCAACGTCTCTGTAATCCTTCTTTAGCTTTTCAAGTTTCCGCTCTAAGCGTTCAATCTGGAGTTTTCTAGCTGTACTCATCACCCTTTCCGTTTTTTCGTTAGGTTGCTTACCTCCAACATCCAACGATTGACCTAGAATAGACCAAGCCTGATTCAGAACCTTAGTCGGAATAATAAAAGCAACCTTTCCTTCCTGACGCTGGGTTTCTGCCGCTACAGTCATCCCAACCACACCTGCCAGTGTTTCATCCCACACAGGCGCACCACTAAATCCACGCTCTACCCTTAAACCAGGCACTTTATCATCTTCAATTTGTACCCAGCTATTCGCTAATTTATCCCTGAGTACCCCAGATGCCCACACACCGTTGTTATGTCCACTGGGGAATCCAAAAATCCTTATGGGATGCGCCCACAGCTCATCTGCTGTTACCAACTGTACAGGCTGAGCATCATTAGGAAGTACACCCTCCAACCTCAGTCCAGCAATATCCTCTCCAACTGCTAATGGGTTCATCGGTTGCCAAAATACCACCTGTGCCTTAATCTTCTGTCCTGGTGCAACCAAGGGAAAATCCAAGTCAATAGAACCAGTCGGGGCTTCTGTAATATTGCCCGAAATACCCAACGCTGCTGTTACCACATGGGCACAGGTCAGCACATACTGACCAGACACGAGAAACCCTGCCCCGACAACGGCTCCATTGGTATGGAATATTCGGGTAATGGAGGCTTTAAAACTATCATTCGGATTAATAGTCATAGCCTCACTCAGCCTGTTTTTGGTTCCATTTCAACGTAATTTCGTAGCTAACCTCACCACCTACAGAAGAGAAGATTGCGCCAGCCTCAGCCGTTAACTTCAGCCCAAACTTGACTTCCACTTCATCAGCCGGGGTATTGAGACTACGCAATTTAGAAATGATGGTGGAGGCTACAGGTTTAACCTTGTCCAGCGCTTCTTCAAATGATTGTTGTGCTTTCAGGGCTAGCTGCCCAGAGGGTAAAGCCACTCGTTCAACAGCAGAAGTAGACTCTGGCTCGTCTACCTCTATTAAGAACTTTGTGCCATCTTCTAGGGAATATTCAACAAGTTGTTTCAATTTCTATCTCTGGTATGATGTCTTCTCTTGTTTTATCATTACCAACAGATGTATGGGAAGGTTTTCGTCGCTTGGCTTACGCCACATATGTCTTAGAACAGGCCATCGCCTCTTATCTGCCGACAATTTTATCATATAGCTACAAAAGCATTCACCCAGCTTCCGCACCGTTCACGCTTGCGAGGTGCGACGGCAAGGAGTTCAGCTCGTAACTGGTATGAGCCAAGCCGGATATGATAACGTTCCAGATAATATCCCCTTACCACCTGAGTTAACAAAACAGGGAGATAAAATATTTACTCATCCTTACTACTAGAGCGCATTTACCCTAATTGGTAATCCTTGGTGATCTAGCGATTGAAGTTATTAGAGTAGCATCAAGGCAGGGCGAGTCAAGCTATTTTATCGTTTTTACTACTATTTTGAAGCAGCGACTCGTCCCTACAGGAGATGCTTTTTTTGAGGACGGTTTTTTGTTTTGTAAATGAAATGGGAAGAACTACCATGATGATTCCAGAGTCAGTAACTTTTGAAGAAGCGATCGCCCTCACCGAGTCGATGATGGCTCAAATGGCAACGGATGAAATATCTCCAGCAGAAGCTGCTGAAGCCATCTCCCAATTAGTTAAAACGGAAAACGGTGCCAGAGGTTTCTTTGTCACTTACCTGAGTTCTGAAGCAACCTTAGCTGATCATCCCTCACCAGAAACGATCCAAGCACTCCAGTCATCCCCCGATATCGTCGCCGAACTTTTAGTGAAAAACTTGGCGATGTCAGCAGCAATGGCTGTAACTCATCGTCGCAATGGCGACGAGGATATGGCTCAAGGATCTGACCGAGTGCGATCGCGTACTGCTAATCTGATTGAACAACTTCAACTAGACCAAGTGCGCGATCGCACTCTAGCTTTGCGCGAAAGTGCCTTAACTGGAGAAGGTAACTACAAAACCTTTCTACAACGCTGGCAATACGATGCCCAGCAACGAGAGGTGATTTGTCAAACTATAGATGAGGTAATGGGTAATGGGTAATGGGTAATGGGTAATGGGTAATAGGTAATAGGTAATGGGTAATGGGTAATGGGTAATCTTACCATAAGCTGGCTTTTCACCAATCACCAATCACCAAT
>DNXU01000462.1:14110-18115 GCA_003505715.1 Cyanobacteria bacterium UBA8803
CCAATTACCAATTACCAATTATCCAAATATCCTCGTGGTGTAATTATCCAATCGGTGTAGATACTGGTGCTTTGATTGCCAATTAGTATTGTGGTTAACATGTCGATTGGTATATCAAGTAATTTGTCAAGAGTGGTGATGGTAATTTGTTCGTCCTCTCGATAGGCCGAACGCACGATCGCAATAGGTGTTTGGGAATGGCGGTATTTCAGAAATATTTGTTGGGCGATCGCTAGGGGTTCGGTGCGGGTGCGCGATCGCGGATTGTACAAAGCTGTCACAAAATCAGCTCTGGCAGCAGCATCAAGGCGCTTTTCAATTACTTCCCAAGGTGTCAAAAGGTCGCTCAAACTAATGGCACAGAAATCATGCATTAACGGTGTCCCGACACGAGATGCAGCAGCTTGTAAGGCAGTAATACCGGGCAATACTTGCACTTCTGGTGTTTTGCCATCCCAACCTTGCACGCGAAGTTCTTCTAACACTAACCCCGCCATACCATAGATACCGCAGTCCCCAGAAGAAACCACAGCTACAGTTAACCCCCACCGGGCTAACTCAATAGCTCTTTTAGCTCGTTGACGTTCCTGAGTAATAGGTAACCCTTCGACAATCTGTCCCGGACGCCGCAATGGGGCAATTAAATCGATATAGAGAGAATATCCAATAATAGCATCCGCTTGCACAACTGCCGTTTGAGCAGCTGGAGTCATTTGGTCGAGTTGTCCGGGGCCAGTACCCACCAACAACAGTTGCCCCGTGCGTCCAGTATATTCTTTTTGAGATTGAGCGATCGCTACAGTTACCGCCCCCGGTTGACCCTCTAATTTGAAAATTTGTTTAGGAACTAAAAGGGGAGTGGAGAGTGGGGAGAGACAATCTCCAATAGCAGAGAGGGCAGCAGCTTCAGCTACACTAGGGGTGCCGACTTCGGCAGCGACGATGGGTGAAGGAGTGGGGACGGTGACGGAACTAAGAACCTCAGCTGGATAGGTGTGCAACGGCCAACCCCGTTCTTGACAAAGTGCCACCAATCCCAATTCATCAGCTTTCAGGTCAATAGTAGCAATTCCTGCGATCGCACCTAGAGCTAGATGATAGCGCTGGCAAGTCTGTTCAACGGCAGTTGCAATAAGTTGTTTAGATGTCCCGCGTTCGCAGCCAATACCCACCCACAATACTCTTGGATGCCATTGAATCTTGGGAAAATCAGATGCTGAAGAGAAACGCCGCTGAGTTGGACTAATCCAAATTCTTGCCTTTGCCACATCCGTTGCCAGGAACTGAAACGGATGTCCCTGAGGCAGATGATCTTGCCATAGAGTAGAACCTGCATCTTGGATCACCTCAACTGCTTCGCCTCTTGCCACCGCCGCACTCACGCCCGTCCAATCTCCCTCACCGCGTTGCCAACCGAAGGGAACGCCTAACATATCTATACCAGGTAAGCCTAACCCAGTGGCCGCGCCAGTTAAAACAGGTATAGCCCGCAGTTGGATCGCAATCATCCTTGTTAGTTGATCAGCCTTACCTTGATGCCCGCTGCATAAACTGATCGCAAACTCACCCTTATCATCAATAACGATAACGGCTGGGTCGCGAGATTTATCCTCTAACAGGGGAGCAATTAACCGCACGACTGCCCCAGTTGCCAGACAGAAAATTAAGGCGCGGTGCTGATGCCATAGGGATGCTACGTGGGTTTTGAGAGAACCCTGGTAGATGTTAACTCCTGCCAGAGTTTGGAGAGATTCCGGCACCCACAGCGTTGCACCAATAGTTTGACATAGGGGTTGCAGTCTTTGGGCAGAAGTAGGGGTGGTTGCGATCGCTGCTAGGGGTTGGAAATCTTTAAAGTTCATTGTTCACTGTTCATTATTCATGGTTCATTAATACACGTCCTCGTTAGAGCATTCATAGTGATATCAACAGGCATCGGCTGAACTCATGTACTTGTGAACTTCTCTATTGTTTAGCGAATTGCCCTAAAATCGAAAGGTAGTCCGAACTGTCCCGATGATTACATCACCATTGGCGCTATTGTGGTCGGGGGCTGTTAGCCAAATGATTCCTGGTGTAATCGTAATCCTATCGTTTAACTGATATTGGTAGAAGGCTTCTAGATGCAGTGAGGTGCTGGGGTCGTTAATACCGAGGTTGAAGAGGCGATCGTCGCTGTGGGTGACTTTTGGTTCCATGCCAATGACAATACCTCCAAGATTGCCTGTCTTGCCTAAGTCAGGAAATGCTAGGGTAATTGCCCAATTCCAAATACTCGCGTCTCCTTGGTTAATAACTTCGGCTGCGGTATATCCTAGCCAACCCCCTAGGACAAAGCGAGGACTAATTTGTTGGGAGGCAGTTATACCGTAGGAGTTAGTGATTACTGGTAACCCAAGTTGCTCGAAGAGGTTCGCATCTTGACTGCCCGTTTGTAAGTCTTGGTTGTAAGCGCGGATGTAAGTTAAACCAATAGTAGAGCGATCGCTAGGTTGAAATACGACTTGTGCTAGTGCGCCGTAGGAACCGTCAAATAAACCTGCACCAGGGGTAGGGTTACCAGCATCACCTGCTAAATAGCCCAAGCTGACTTCGAGGCGATCGCTAAATACGTGTCTCACCCCAATTCCAGCACCCCTAACTAGGTGGTAAATAGGAGGACGGGTAGCGAAGCGAGAGACTGCGCCGCTGGCATCATCGCCGTCTAGGTAAGGATTGACGGTATTGGTAAAGTCATCTGCCTCCCCCCCATGGGCAAATACAACGATTTGGGTGCGGCTTCCGAGGAGAAAACTGTATCGCAGGAGATCGATCTGGAGGTTGCTATCGGTATCACCAGTAAATGCTAGTTCTCCTTCAGGGGTGAGGGTGCGACTTTCTAGAGAACCTAACCCTTCTGCTTGCAGTCGGGTTTCGAGTACATCTCGACCGTTAAAGCTGGTTTCTAAACTTAAGCGGGTGCGATGACCCAAGGTAGTGACGCCATTAATATCTTTACCGTTAGCATCGTCCCCTGTCACTATCTCAGTCACCCCAACAATAACTTCGCCATTGAGTTTGGTGGTATCGGAAAATTGGGTAAGTTCTAATTCCCTAGTACGGGCAGTGACGGCATCCACATCGCCGCGTAATAAAGACAACTCCAGGATAAATTCGTCGGTTAACTTTTCTAATACCGTTAAATCTGCTGACGGAACTGCGCTGCGGCGTCGGGCTATCTGCAACTGCATCTCATTGAGGACGCGGAGTAAGGTAGCGGCAAACTCATAGCGGGTAACCGGGCGATTGCCGCGAAAGGTGCCATCCGGATAACCTGAGAGGACGCCGTATCGTTCTATGAGCGATCGCAACGCTTCATAGGCCCAGTCCCCTGGCTGCACGTCCCTGAGTTGGGAAACATCGGTCACCTGCTCTAAAGAGTTATTGACATCAAGATCGTTGCTGTAGCGATCGATTTGCTCTAAAAGGCTTGATTTTGAGTCAGTTAAGTATATATCATCTTTAGTAGTTTCTGTCAATTGTTGGTTAACTGGGTTTTGCTGTGCGTGCCCAGGGGCTGGGTCTTCTGTCGCAATGGCCTTACCCCACCACAGCAGGAGGGCGATCGCGATCGTGGGGCTAACCCGGAGCCAAGTCTTCCCAATTTGCAAAATCTCCACTTTCCTTCCTCACACGTACTCTTACTATCTTCCACATTGTTAGTCTTAGAATTGTCTATATGCCAAGGGGGATCGGGGAGAGGGGAAGAGCAAATGGGAGAAGCACCATTCTTAATAGGGTGGTTGAAACTGTAGCTAAAAAAACACGCACCTGTCTGGAGCAGGTTACAAAACCCTCGATTTGTGTAGGGGCAAGTCGTCTTTTCAGGATAAATAGGGCAACCCATTAAATCTGTTGACTCGCCCTCCTCGTGGTTATCCTGATGGGGTGCAGAACTGTTGTATGAATTAGCAGCGTTGGGCGATCGCGAGTTTTGATGCCCCCCTAACCCCCCAAACCTGGGGG
>DNXU01000462.1:18144-33915 GCA_003505715.1 Cyanobacteria bacterium UBA8803
CCAAACCTGGGGGGAACAATATCAGTAAAGGTTTAGCATGTAAGGGTATTGGGGAACTTCTGCGGGAAAGTGCTATCTTCTAATCCTAAAGAGCCGAACGATGCAGACGAAAGAACTGATTATTGAAGCAGGTCGCACGGAAAGCCAGTATTGGAAAGACTTGTGGCGTTATCGGGAGTTGTTTTACTTCCTGGCATGGCGGGATATTCTAGTACGTTACAAGCAGACGGCGATTGGGATTGCTTGGGCTTTGATACGGCCATTTCTGACGATGGTGGTCTTTACAGTAGTCTTTGGCACGTTGGCAAAGTTACCATCTGAGGGTGCGCCTTATCCAATTTTAGTGTTTGCGGCTATGCTACCTTGGCAGTTTTTTGCCAATGCGCTTGCTGAGTGCAGCAACAGCCTGATTACCAATGCGAATTTAATTTCTAAGGTCTATTTTCCCCGATTGATCGTACCTGCCAGTGCAGTGATTGTCAGCTTTGTTGATTTTATGGTGTCGGGGATAATCTTGCTGGGGTTGATGGCATGGTATGACTTTGTACCTAGCTGGCGGATTTTGATGCTACCTGTGTTTATTGGCATTGCCTTTGCTGCGTCTATTGGTGCAGGGTTATGGTTGGCGGCGCTAAATGTAAAATATCGCGATTTTCGCTACATCGTGCCCTTTATCGTGCAGTTTGGCTTATATATTTCCCCGGTAGGATTTAGTAGTCAGATCGTACCCGAAAAGTGGCGTTTGCTCTATTCCCTTAACCCAATGGTGGGGGTGATTGATGGGTTTCGTTGGGCAATTTTGGGTGGGGAGTCACAGCTTTATTGGCCGGGGTTTGGATTATCTATGGGATTAGTGGCACTTTTGCTCGTGAGTGGCGTCTGGTATTTCCGAAAGGTAGAACGGACATTTGCTGACGTGATTTAGTATTGATAACGCTCAACTTTGTCCTGATGGGCTGGTAAAGCTTTGTAGTACTACTACAGAGCGGTGGAGATCAACCACCCTTTAAAAAAGGTTAAAAAGCTTAGTTTACAAGCTTTCTTCCCTTCTGCCTTCTGCATAGCTGCTTTCTGCCTTCTTACACTAGCTAGAAAATATTCAAAAAGAATGTCAGATACAGTCATTAGGGTCGAAAATCTGGGTAAAAAGTACATTATCGGTCATCAGAAGCAGGAGCCTTACAAGGCGTTGCGGGATGTAATTGCTAATGGCGCTAAGTCGGTGGGACGGCAATTGCTGAAGCCTTTGGGTAAAAAGATATCTGAGCCAACTGTTGAAGAGTTTTGGGCCTTGAAAGATGTGTCTTTTGAGATTAAGCAGGGCGACAGAGTTGGTATTATTGGGCGCAATGGGGCGGGGAAATCTACCTTATTGAAGATTTTGAGCCGGATTACAGAACCGACAACAGGGAGAATTCGGGTTAAGGGGCGAGTTGCTAGTTTATTGGAAGTAGGAACCGGGTTTCATCCAGAGTTGACGGGTCGAGAAAATATCTTTCTTAATGGGGCAATTCTGGGGATGAGTAAGGCGGAGATTAAGCGCAAGTTTGATGAAATTGTGGCCTTTGCGGAGGTGGAGAGGTTTTTAGATACACCTGTTAAGCGTTATTCATCGGGAATGTATGTCAGGTTGGCGTTTGCAGTGGCAGCGCATTTAGAGCCAGAGATTTTAATTGTAGATGAAGTACTTGCGGTGGGGGATGCTCAGTTTCAAAAGAAGTGCTTGGGGAAGATAGGAGAGGTAGCTAGTGAGGGTCAGACTGTGCTGTTTGTAAGCCACAATATGGGAGCTATTAGCGCACTTTGCGATAAAGTGGTTTTCTTAGCGAAGGGGCAAGTTCAAGAAATTGGAGCAACTGATCGAATTGTGGCTACTTATGTAGCAGAAATATTACAGAATAAAGTTGATGATATTGAACAACTGAGGCTAGCGGGTTATGGTAAAAAAGTAAGGTTCTCGGATATTCGATTAGTATCAGATGATGGGTTAAGTATAGTGTTTGGAAAACCTATAGATTATATACTTACTATTTATTCAAAATGTGACCTTTATAACTTAAGTATTGGATCAAGTATTTTTAACAGCGCTGGTAACTGCATAGGTAGCTTGATTACGGAAGAAACTTTTTCATTACATGCCAATCAAGAACTCACATTAAAATTAACTATTTTAAACTTAAGTTTAGCTCCTGGTTCATACTACGCTGGCTTCAGTATAGGAGAAGGCGGACTTGATGCAACCAGTAGACATGACTTAGAAGCTGTAATTGGCAAGCCAGCTTTTCAAATTCTACCTATGTCAGATGGCAAAAATATTGTAGCAAATTGGAACTCAAATTGGGGAAACATTGTGTTTAAAGATATTTCTTTTAGACTTGATACAAATTAAAAAATTATCTGTATATTTAAGGTTAATTTATTGTAAATATTCAAAACTTATTATGAACATTGAAGAGACGTTAAGAGATCAGTATCAGGGAAAAGATTCAGGGTATTTTCAGGCTGAGCGTTATGAAATGCTTCGGTACGTACCTCCAGGCTCGCACACTATTTTAGATGTTGGCTGTGGCTCCGGTAATTTTAGCAGGCTTTTGAAAAAGTCACGTCCTGCTGAGGTATGGGGAGTTGAATTAGATAAGGAGGCTGCTGCTATTGCTGCTTCAAAGCTAGATCGCGTCATATGTGGTGCTTTCGATAGCAAATTACAGCTACCTGATCAGAGTTTTGATTGCGTTATTTTTAATGACGTTCTAGAACATATGGTCGATCCTTTCTCAGCTTTAGTGTATGCCAAGACACTGTTTCGGGATGGGGGTGTTCTAGTTGCCTCAATTCCTAATGTTCGCTATTTCGTGACGATGTGGGATCTACTGGTTCATCGGGATTGGAAGTATGCAGATTGGGGAGTATTAGATCGAACTCATTTACGATTTTTTACTTGTCGTAGTATCATCTCAACTTTTACCGATTTAGGCTATCAGGTCAAATCTATTGAAGGAATCAACCCTATTGAAAATGTCCATCCAGAATTAGTAAGTAAATTTCGCTTTTTCAATAGGCTTTTATTCAACGGAATTGAAGATATGCGATATTTGCAATTTGCAGTGGTTGCCTACCCCCAAAAGTCGTAAAACTTTGTTATAGAAATTCTACATTTCTAGCCAAAAATTTTAAGTTTATTTCTCATTCATTCTTATGTCTATTAACTACCCAGTAATTAATACTACTCCTGATGATAGCTATAGGCCATTTTGGTCTGTGATGATTCCAACCTACAACAACACCCGTTACTTAAAACAAACGCTTCTAAGTGTCCTTGAACAAGACCCTGGACTTCATGAAATGCAAATTGAGGTAATAGATGACTGTTCTAAAGAGGATGACCCAGAAGCAATTGTGCGGGAGATAGGACAAGGTAGAATTTCTTTCTCTCGACAACCCCATAATGTTGGTCAGGTTGAAAATTGGAACACCTGTATCGAGCGTGCTTGTGGTCACTGGATTCATATCTTACACCAAGATGACTTAGTTATGCCAGGATTTTACAGCCGTTTGCGAGAGGTAGTAGAAAAAGAGCAGACTAGTGGCGCAGCATTTTGTCGCTATATCTACATAGATGAGGATGATATCTGGCAATCCCTATCACCGTTGGAAAGTAGAACTCCGGGCATTCTTTTAAATTGGCTAGAGTGCATTGCTGTAGTACAACGAATTCAATTTCCTGCGATTGTAGTTAAGCGTAGTACTTACGAAAAAATAGGAGGATTTTGCCCACAGGCATACTCTGTTGCTGATTGGGAAATGTGGAAGAGAATTGCTGCACATTTCCCAGTTTGTTATGAACCTCAAGTCTTGGCATGTTTCCGTTTACACTCTGCCTCAGAATCCTCTCGGCTGATCCAGTCTGGCGCTAACATTTCTCATGTTCGCCACGCGATCAATATTACTCAATCTTACCTACCCAAAAACAAGGCTCACGAACTCTCATACAAAGCCAGAGAGCATTACGCACTCTATGCCCTTAACACGGCACGCCAACTTCTGGCTGACAGCAATAGAGTTGCTGCTATTGCTCAGATTCGAGAAGCACTTAAGTGTAGTTACTCCTTTAGAGTAGTCATCTCACTGCTTAAACTTATTCAGTTTGGTGTAAAACAACAGGTAAAACAGGCAGTTCGTACAGTATCTTTTTAGTGCATCTCGGCAGAAATAAGTTACCTGTTAAAGGCGATTTAAGCCATTGGTGCAACTATAGTTATATTGACAATAAGTTTATTTGGCTGCATTAATTATGAACAGTATTTTGCGGAGTTCTAGCTTTGAAATCGATCTAAATGGGCATGGAGGGAATCGCAGATCTGCCCAACTTTGCGAATTGATTAATGCTGCGGGATTAGCCATTCATGACGTACAAAGCAAGGTGACCAACAATCGACTGAGTAGATATGTCAATGGTATAAAATTTTTGGCTAAGTATAGGTTTTCTATATCTTTTTCATATCAGCTCATTGGCCAATGCGGATATTACTATAAAATTTATAAAAATTTCTTGGAAAGTTACTCAGGCATAAAGCTCTTACTTTGGGAAGATACAGTTAATTATATTGTCCCATATATAGCAAGAGAAGCTGGCTTTAAGATTATCGCAGTACCCCAGAACCTTGAATCTTTAGTTGTAGACCATATCAATCCTTTTACTTATAGAAATCTCCCCGATAATTTTGAAGACGAAATTAAATACTTGTCAAAAACTGATTTAGTTTTCTGTATCTCTCGCGAAGAACAATGGCTGTTGAGATTGCGTGGGATTAATGCTGACTTCTTGCCTTATTATCCTCCCGAACAAATTCTTTCAAGTTTGCTAAAATTACGAAAAGCCAGGAATAATTCACTAAATAAACGTTTTTTAATAATAGGAACAGCTGCCAACCCTCCGACACGGATCGGTATGATTGAGCAGATCGATTGGCTAAAAGAAATAAGTAAAGAGATACAGTATGAAGTTGATATTGCTGGTTATGGAACGGAGCAACTTAGAAAGTATTGCGATTCGCCTAATTTCACTTTGCATGGAACTTTAGCTCCCGAAGAGTTAAACACTCTCCTAACCAACGCTAAGGCAGTTTTAGTGCATCAAAAGGCAGGTGTGGGAGCGCTTACCCGTATACCTGAAATGCTTATAGCTGGTATTCCTGTCATTGCCAATGGGAATGCCTGTAGGAGTGCTTTCAACTATCCAGGCATTTATTGCTACGACAGTCAATCAGAATTAGCAGAATTGATGTGCAGGCAACTAGATGAACCAACCATTCTGCCCCGTCCACTAGAAGCAGAAAAGCGTTTTATCAATTGTCTTAAACAGCTCACTCAAGAAGAGTACCCAGATGGCTATTGAGAAATTGAAAAATATAGATTTTACTCTTAACAGGCTTACTTCTAACCCATAGTTTTAAAGACTGATTTGCTCATTAACCTCTATTCTTATCAAAAATGACGCTTATTAATACAACTGTTACCTTAGAAGACTTACCATCACCGCCACCGGATAAAACTGGATGGCCGTGGACGCAGCAGAGTCAACCTCTAGCAGAACGGATGCCTGATGGTTCCCCATGGCCTCGCATTAGTATTGTGACACCTAGCTACAACTACGGGCAGTTTATTGAAGAGACAATTCGTTCAGTTCTTCTTCAAGGCTATCCTAATCTAGAGTATATCGTTATAGACGGCGGTTCTACAGATAGCACTGTTGATATTATTCAGAAGTATGAGAAGTGGCTCACTTACTGGGTAAGTGAGCCGGACGAAGGTCAAACAGATGCTATTAATAAAGGATATCACTATTGTACTGGAGAAATATTTGTATGGCTAAATGCAGATGATGCGTATATTAGCTCAAATTGCCTACACGATGTTAGTGAGCTTTACCGACAAGGTTATCAACTTATTGTTGGAGAATGCCTCAATGTCGATGTTAATGATAACCCAATCCAGGTTACCCAGCAGTTTAACGGATATTCAAAGCCGCAGAGTTTCGACGAATATCTTAAATTTTGGTCATTTGTACCTTTTCCTCAACCTGCTGTATTTATAGCTAAAGAATTGACAGATCAAGCCTTTCCCTTAGATAAAGCTCTTTACAGGACAATGGACTATCAGCTTTTTGTAAGAGTTCTTAGCCAATGTCCAAAATCGATTTGGATCAAGCACACTTGGGTAAAATTCAAGTATCATGGTGAGAACAAAACAATGAAGTCTTATCGAGAATCTTATTCTGAGTTACAGAGCGTAGCTTTAGCTGAGGCACAAAAAATTCCCAAATTTCTCCAAAAAATGCATTTTCTAATTTGTAGCAAAGACTACATGCAAATTGCTTTGATTATGGACAAATATGAACAACTAAATACTATTGAAGTACTAGCTTATCTATTTTATAGACCTACTTTGGTTCGCTGGGGTATTTTCTGGAAATTGTTACTAAAGAAATATCTAGGCAATCAAAGATACAATGAAATAAAGAAATTGCTTCAATAGTTAAAATGAAGTGATACTTAAAATAGTAAATAATTTGATCATATCTATGAATTTAGCTAATTTTCCTGGTTCTACTGTTCTAGCTATAGGATGTGGCAATCGTCAAACTGAGCATGGTGTAGTTCGTCTTGATATCTCTCCAAGTGTTAATCCTGATATTGTCTGGGACCTTGATTGCATTCCTTATCCATTTGATAATTCAACTTTTTCAAAAATTGAATGTTTTGATGTTATAGAGCATCTGTCAAATATTCCACAAACATTGGAAGAACTGCATCGCATCCTCAAACCGGGTGGTCTGCTAAAAATAACTACTCCTCATTTTTCTTGTGCAAACTCATATACAGATCCAACTCATAAATATCACTTAAGTTATTTCTCATTTGATTATTTTTGTAAAGATCACAATTTAGCTTATTATTCAAAAGTAAGATATCGAATCTACAATCGCCATATTCAGTTCCAAGGTGGTAGGTTCAGTCGGTCTATTGTGAGTAGACTGGCCAATCAATTCCCCAAACTTTACGAGCATAGATGGGCTTGGATTTTTCCTGCTTGGTTTCTTGAATTTGAGTTAGAGGCTATTAAGTAACATGAGTTCAATGCTATGAAAATTGTCCACATCACGCCAACCTACTTTGATCATTCATCAGTAATAGGAGGCGGTGAGCGCTATCCAACAGAATTAGCATTCTGGATGTCAAAACGTGTAAATACAACTTTGGTAAGTTTTGCTTCGGATCGACAATCTTACAGTCAAGGGAAACTGAATGTTGAGACTTATCCAGTTAAACGCTTAATACATGGCAACACAGTTAATCCTCTATCCTTTAGATATCTCAGCGTAATTTTGAGAGCTGATATAGTCCACATTCATCATATCAATACGCTTGTTTCTGACCTAGGCTGCCTGACAGGATTTTTGTTCGGTAAGCGAGTTTTTGTGACAGACTATGGCGGGGGTGGAAGTTTATTTCTGAACCATAAACTTCCAGTGTTTAGCTGCTATCGGAATGCGATCACTTATTCCCGCTTTGGATTAAATGCTCTTCCTTTTGAACTACAAAAAAAATCCCTTCTGATTAAAGGAGGGATTGATGCCGATAAATTTTGTCCGGATGGCTCTCTAGAGAAAGAGAATAAGATTCTGTACGTCGGTCGAATTTTGCCCCACAAAGGCATCAATTACTTGATAGAAGCTTTCCGCTTATTAAATCGTCCAGATTATAAGCTCAAAATTCTGGGTAGAGTCTACAGCGAACAATTCTACCAAGATCTAAAACAGATGCTAGAAGGTCTTGCAGTAGAGTTCGTTCATGATGCGGACGATCGCAGATTATTACATGAATATCGCACGGCAAAAGTGACCGTCTTACCTTCAGTTCATACAACCTGCTACGGGGATTACACCCCAGTTCCAGAATTAATGGGTTTCACTTTGCTAGAATCTCAAGCCTGTGGTACTCCTGTAATTTGTACCGATGCTGGTGCCATGTCTGAGTTTGTCGATGATGATCGTACTGGGTTTGTGGTGAAGCAGAATTCTGGAGAAGCAATTGCCGCTGCACTCCGCAAACTTATTAGCTTATCGCCATTGGAGTATGCAGGCTATCAAACTCGTTGTTGTGAGTGGATAAAACCTCTAAGCTGGTCATCAGTTGTCGAAGAACATTTGAAGATTTACCAATGAAAGTTTTCTGGTTTAGTTCAAAACCTATGGTTAATTGAGTTAGCGCAAGAACTGAAACAGTTAGATTAGAGATGTGCAATTAGTAACCTAACTTATCTTTAATTGAATCAATATAGAACTTTCCGGAAACGTTTGGTATCTGGTGGTATTACTTAATACATGGTCTATAGCTTAACCTTAAGTTAAGGAGGGCTAGTTGCGACTGATTCGCATCCTCATAGTTACCCACGCTCCACTCTCTGCTGAATTTGGTGCTGGTCAGGCGGCAATCAATCTGGCAGAAGCTTTTCGGGAACAGGGACATGATGTTACTCTGTGGTCGCCTCATCCCCTACCTCCCCAAACCAGGTGGTGGCAAACTGTCCAACAGATGCAAGCTAAGTTGGATAGCTTTATCGAAACCCAAAAACCTTTCGATCTTATTGATAGTCCTGCTACACTTATAACCCGAAAGGTTAGTCAATCAGCTATAGTTGTGGCTCGTAGCGTACAACCCGATATCTTGTACTTAATCAATAGCTTAAACGATAACCGAGAAAGAAGCTTTAAAGGGATTATTAAACTCTTTTTTAGCTATTTATACTCAGCCTATAGAGCTTTTCTAGTACTTCAAGGTTGGAGCAGAGCGCGATATATCCTTTGCCTAGGTACTTTAGAGCTTCAGTGGATGGAAAAGTGGTTTCCCTGGTGGAAGGATAAACTAAGTTATTATGTAAACGCTCTTTCAAAAACAGATCAGGAAGCGCTAGCTCAAGTGAGGCTCCAGCGGCAACCTCTTTCAGGAGACAGTATCAGATTTCTATGGATTGGGCGTTGGAATTCTCACAAAGGCACTGATAAGTTGCTGGATTTTATAACTCAATGGGTAGCTTTACGGCCTCAAGATACATTCACAATTGCAGGCTGTGGTATTGAAGTAGAGCAAGATGTTCCTCCTAAGCTTATTCAGTGTGACCAACTAAAAATTATCCCGTCGTTTGATAGAAACTATCTTTGCTCTTTGCTTGCTAGTCATAATGTTGGCCTGTTTACCAGCAAAGTTGAAGGTTGGGGACTAGTTTTAAACGAAATCATCGAGTCTGGAATACCAGTTTTTACGACACCAGCCGGAGGAGCCATGGATCTAGAACCTTTAGTGAAGGGTAAACTAATGCCCTTTCCACCTCCTTTAGACTTAACACCCGATCTCCTAACTATCCTAACAAATAGAGAAATTACAGATGATTACTATAGAGCTTGTAATTGGCAAAACATAGCTAACAAATACGCCGAACTAGTATTTAGGAATAGCAATTATAATTACATGGAGAAGAAAAATATGCATCCCTTATATGTACCTTATATCCAAGAAAATTGGAAATCGTTTAAGTTCAAGCACGCTTTATTTCAGTTACTGGGTCTTCGTGGAGTAATTGCTGGTCATACCAAAAATGAAGAAGTACTACTCGATAAATATGCGAAAGGTCGCAAGAGCATAGTTGAGCTAGGCGTAGCTGAAGGAGCCTCTGCACTTGCCCTTAGACGGGTTGCAGATTCAGCAGGTAATCTTTACTTAATAGACCCTTATCTTCCAGGACGTATCCTGGGGCTTAATTTTAGTAAGCTGGTTGCTCATCGCTATGTTAATAGTTGCCGCAATGCAACAGTTCATTGGATAGAAGAATTCAGTTTTAATGCTTTAAAAAATTGGCATAATCATATAGATTTTTTACTCATTGATGCCGATCACTCTTACGATAGTTGTTTGCAGGATTGGCAAGAGTGGAACCGTTTTGTAGTACCAGGCGGAATTGTAGCATTTCATGATGCCAGAATCTTTGAAGATGGCTGGACAAAAGAGGATTGGGGGCCTGTAATAGTTGTCAAAGAACTATTCCGCAATCATCACAATCCGCAGTGGTCTATTGTGGATGAAGTGGACTCTCTGGTAATCATTCAACGCCATTAATTTATTCCATTTCTAATAATTAAACCAAGAACATTGTATTTATGAATTACAACTCCAAAGATATTAAAGTGAATAGCGCTTATGACCATTGGCATGATACGGTTCATGGTCAAGATAATCCATCAAATATTCGTTTAGAGGAGTGGCATATAAATGCTCTTGGATTATCCCCTGAACTCAATAATAAAAACATTTTAGAGGTTGGTTGCGGTGTTGGCGATTTTGCTCTTTATTTATCCGATCAGAAAGCTGCTATTACTGCTGTAGATTTTTCTGAAAAAGCTATTGAGTTGGCTAAACAAAAAGCACAAATCCAAAATAAGCAAGTAGAGTTTATAGTGGCAGATGCTCAAAACTTGCCATTCCCTGATAATTCATTTGATTTAGTATTCTCTTGTGAATGCCTAGAGCATGTACCTAACCCCCAGTTAGCACTAACTGAAATGCAAAGAGTACTAAAACCCTCAGGTAAGTTAATTCTGACTACAGAAAACTACTCAAACGCTATGTTGCTATATTGGTTAGTTTGCTGGTTGCGTAAAGAGCCTTTTAATAGTGGTGAAAAAGTGCAACCAATAGATCACTTCTTTGTTTATTGGCAAGTTAGTAAAATGTTCAACAATGCTGGTTTTACAATCCAAAGAATGATTGGCTCTCATCATGTGTTCCTTCTGCTGCCGAGATTTCATCCTCATACTTTTGTTGTTGAAAGGTTTCAGAATTTACTGATAGCCACAATTCTCCGCCCATTTGCACGACATATGGCATTTGAAGCTATAAAGAAATAAATACTAACAGGCTATGGCAAAGCTAGTTGTTCATGTAGCAGAAGTTGATTTGTCTGAAGAATCAGGCATGGGAAGGGTTGGATGGCATTGGAAACATGAGTTTGAAAGACGCGGCTATGAATTTTTGCATATTGGACCAGCACAAGTTGGTTCAGTTCCACATCCAGCTTGGTTCCCTTATGCAGCCTATAGAGCGTATCAAAGGCTAGGTATGAAAGCCTCTCTTTTTTTAGTTCATGAACCTGCTTCAGGAGCTTTTGTACACAAGAGTATTCCTACTGTAGTTATCAGTCATGGTCTAGAGAGACGGTTTTGGCAATTAGCATTGGAAGGAAATAGCGGCTTAAGCCAAAAAATTAAGTTGCGTACAAAAATATTATTTCCTATATGGCGGCTAAGGCACTGTGATTTAGGCTTAGGCAAAGCTGACTTAGTTTTACTTATAAATCAACAAGATGCTGAATTTGCTCAAAAATATTACCGTCTAAATCAGCAAAAAATATTTGTTTTTAAAAATGGAGTTGTTCCATCTTATATAAATGAAAATATACAACCAAATGGTAATTTAAATGTTATTTTTTTGGGTTCTTGGATTGAACGCAAAGGAATCAAGACATTAGTGCAAGCAGCTCAATTATTATATCAAAATCAAATACCTATAAATTGGATAGTAGCAGGCACAAATATTGGCCGTGAAAAAGTATTGAATTTTTGGGCGAGTGAACTTCATCATTTTGTAGAAATCATGCCCCATTTCAGTAGAGCTATGGAAGAGAACCTGTTTGCGCGTTCCCATGTTTTTGTATTACCCAGTTTTTTTGAAGGACAATCATTAGCTCTACTCCAAGCAATGGAAACGGGGCGATGTTGCATAACAACAGACTGCTGTGGCCAACGAGACTTAATTCAAGATGGCTACAACGGCTTACTCCATCAACCAGGTGATGCTCAGCATTTAGCTTTTCTCATAGAACGATGTGCCCAAGAGTTAGATTTGAGAACAAATCTTGGGAAAAATGCCAAGCTTTCAGTTAAAAATCGTGCCTGGGAAACTGTATCTGCTGAAGTGATCGACCGAATTGAGAAGCTACTAAGCTAGGGGCAACACATTGAAGGTAATTCATTGGCCTATACATATGCAGCAACTCGCCAAAATTGTCATCCTAACAGCTAAAGTTCATCCCCATATTTGTGGAGTTGGCGACTACTCCATCAACCTCGCCACCTATTGCCAAACCCAACTCAATATCAACATCGATCTCATCGTCGAACAAGGTTGCCAAGCCTCATCTGAACCCGTTACGATCCTGCCCTATGTGGAAAGCTGGTCTAAACCAGGTCTACAAAAGCTTTTTACCTTTCTAGATACTCAGAACGTCGAGACTGTAATTTTACAATATACTCCCTGGCTCTACTCTCCGAAAGGCTTCGTGCCAGATTTGCTCGATTTCTGGAAACAATGCACCAAAAGATTCCAAACCTTACTAATTGCCCATGAAACCTACTCATGGTTCCTGAAATATCCCGGTACTTGGCTTCTCGGAATACTACAGCAGTATGTCTTGCGAGAACTGGTTCGTTCTAGCGATCGCGTCTTCTCCGGTTCCGAACCCTACCTGCATCGCCTCAAACGCTTTAGCAACCATCCCGAACGAATTCATTATTTACCCATTCCCAATAATATTCTCTTTCAACGCCTGACCCGAACTCACAAGCAAGAACTGCGCCAAAAACTGGCAATCTTGCCCGAACACATGGTCTTAACTCTATTTGGTTGCATTGGCTCAATTTGGCAGCCTTGGATTTCGGCCTTAGATTCCTGCCTTCTGCAAAATAAATACCCCGTTGTCTGGTTACTATTAGGCAACGCTCAGTCTCTATCCCTACCTTTCCAAAACCCCGTTATCCGGCCCGGTTATCTCAGTCAAACTGAGTTTTCTCATTACTTGCAACTCTCCAGCTTAATGTTAATGCCTCATGAATTTGGCATCAGTGCTAAACGCACATCATTGATGTCAGCTCTCGAACACGGCATACCAGTGATTGGTACAGATGGCATGTTGACCGATTCTTTCTTTAGAAAATTACCCAGTATCGTTTTATCTCCAGACCACAATTATTCTAAATTCGAGCAGCAAATTCTCAACTCCCTAACTCAGCTCCCCTCTTTACACCAGCTAGCTCAACGTACTCAAGACTACTATAAGCAACATCTCAGTTGGTCGGTAGTTACCCAAACATTACTACCCTATTTACAAAATTGCTCACCATGTTAACGAGTAAATATTCTCGCATATCGATTTTCCTCCATATACTTTTATTCTTAACGGTAGCTAGTTCTGCACTCACTTACTGGAAGGCAGCAGACTATGCTATCCACGGTCACTGGCTGCCTGAATATTACAAAGATCAAAGCTACATAGCAATTGTGCCAAGTTGGCAAAAGCTTGTAAAAGATGGGTTGGCTTTCCTACTACTTTTGGGTAGCTTATTTTGGCCTGCCACCAACCCCGTCTATAAGTATCAAAAAAATAATAACATTAAAGTGGCGTATATCCTACTCCTTTTTGTGATTAGCATTTCCCTAGCACGGAGTATTTTAACCAATTTTAGCCTTTCCATATTATTTTTTACTACCCGACCTTTAATTATTACAGCAGCTATCTTTATATTTTGCCACAGACATCTTAACAATCATTACTTGATTAAAGTTTTAGAATTTACAAATATTCTGGCAATTTCTCAAGTTTTTTATGCTGTTATGCAAAGGATGACAGCCGTAAATTACAATAGCGTTTCCTGGTTTAGTTCTGGTATAGTTCGTTCCGTTGGCACGTTTACTGAACCTAATTCCCTAGGACTTTTTTTAGTTATTTGCGCTTATTTTAATATTTACATACTCAAATGGCATCCTTGGCGAATTGCGCTATTAGCTGCCTATGCCTTAGCTATCTTCTTAAGTGATTCTAGAACTTCTATTTTAATTTTATTTTTGTTATTTACCGAAAAAATATTCTATCACTTAACTAGGTTTTGTAAAACCCAGATAGATTTTCTATTCTTAAATTTTACTAGATTTGCTATTTTACCATTTCTAGCATTCTACGCAATTCTTGCAGTCAAAGACTTAAGCATTAGGGGAGCAAACTCATCCCTTTACGGTGGCAGGCTAGAAATATTTTTAGCTTACGTTAATCAATCAGATATTTTTTCGGTCTTATTCGGCAAGCATTTAGGATTTGGCTCTAATACATTAAAAATCTTACAAGATAGTAATATTCTTGAAGGAAGTGACGCAGCTCTTGCTGATTCCACCTGGTCTTACATCCTATTTCAGTTTGGCATTTTAGGAATATTACTAGTAATACAAATTTTATATCTCCTTTTTAAAGATCCAATTATTCATTTGAATTTGCAGAAAGATTTCCAAGTACACCGTATATTAGTCAGCCAAAAAATGGCTATTGGTATTTACCTATTTTGTTGTTTAGCAACAATTATCATATTTGAGTTTTATGCAGTCTTGCCCCTACTCGTTTGCTCGTTATTTTTCATCCAATACCAATATTACTACTATATCTTGTTTGTACAACAACAAGCCGATCGTAACTAAAGACGACTATGCCACACCTTAACCCAGTTCTACATCTTTGGTTTCCTAATATATTTGAATTCAAAGGAGGAATCCAAGTTTACACCCAGAACTTACTCCAAGCCATAAATCAAGAATTTACCGAGCCAAAATTTGTAGTTTTTGACAAACTCGATAAGCGTCCACCTGAGACTAGCCTGAATTTCAATAAAATTGATTTTAGATTTAGCGGTCATATCCCCTACTTTTGGCAAACCCCGCACTTTGCCATCAACTTAATCC
Source organism: Cyanobacteria bacterium UBA8803 (assembly GCA_003505715.1). Lineage (GTDB taxonomy): Bacteria > Cyanobacteriota > Cyanobacteriia > Cyanobacteriales > Coleofasciculaceae > UBA8803. Next base: position 32,979 of record DNXU01000462.1, read on the forward strand.
AAGCAGCTTGGTTTAATCACCCTAGGTTAATCTTGTGCGGTCATCTGAATTTTGCACCTGTAGCGTTTTGGATTCATCACTTCACAGGGATTCCTTACTGGATAATAGTTTACGGGATGGAAGCTTGGCAAATCCAAGACCGTTGGAAAATAAAAGCCTTACAGGCTGCTGAAAAGATTATTTCCATCAGTGGCTATACCCGCGATCGCTTAATCGAAACCCAAAACTTACGCTATGAGAAAATTCACCTTTTACCCGTCACCTTTGATGCCAGCCGATTTAATATCACTCCCAAACCAGATTATTTACTGCAACGCTACGGCTTATTACCAGATCAACCAGTCATTCTAACCGTAACCCGATTAGTCAGTGCCGAGCGCTACAAAGGATATGACCAAATTCTACACGCTCTGCCCGATATTCGGCGTCAGCTACCGGACATTCGTTATATCTTAGTTGGCAAAGGTGATGACCGCCCTCGCATTGAACAGTTAATTGCTGACCTAAACTTGCAAGACTGCGTGACGTTAACAGGCTTTATTCCTGACGAAGAACTTGGCGCTCATTATAATCTCTGTGATGTATTTGCCATGCCGAGTAAAGGTGAAGGATTTGGAATTGTTTACCTAGAAGCTCTTGCCTGTGGCAAGCCAGCTTTAGGCGGCAATCGTGATGGGGCAATTGACGCCCTTGCTCATGGTAAATTAGGAGCCTTAGTTGATCCCGATGATATCGGTATGCTAGCCCAAACCATCATTCAAATTATCCAAGGCACCTATCCCAATCCTCTCCTGTACCAACCCGAAGCTTTACGGCGAAATGTTATTGAAAGGTTTGGGTTTGAATGCTTTAAAAAAACACTGACTGATTATTTATGTCAAGTCCTTTAGCAAGTGCAGCGAGATCCAACATGAGCTAACGGGACTTAAACAAATTT
>DNXU01000006.1:0-202 GCA_003505715.1 Cyanobacteria bacterium UBA8803
TGCTGGATGCGCTCGCTGGTCTCCCTCCTCTTGCCCACTTAGGTGTAGGGGTGGGGGGGGGTGTCAAGGGGTTGGGGGAGCAAATTATGTTTCCTATTCCCAATGGTTGGCACTAGGTTCAACTCTTCTAATTGGCGCAACCTTGGTTCTCTACCCTCATGTTGCGCTGAAAAAATTCCCCAAGACTTACTATATTGTGGGT
>DNXU01000006.1:299-749 GCA_003505715.1 Cyanobacteria bacterium UBA8803
TCTATTTTAGTGGGTCAAGAATATGCAGTTCCCTATCATTGGGGCTATTATCGGGAATTTCGCCAGCGAACTCTGGCTTTAATTAACGCCCAATACAGTCCAGATCCAGCTGTAGTAAGGGACTTCATCCAGAAATACAGCATCGATTTTTGGTTGTTATCTGCTACTGCCTTCACCCCTGAGTCTGTTGCCAATAACCGTTGGATAATGCAGTACCAACCAGCCGCTACCGAGGCAGTTACCCAACTCCAAGCCGGAAAACAACCTGCATTGGTATCAGTCTTGAAAGGTTGTACAGTTTGGGAAAACCAGGGTTTAATCGTCCTGAGTGCAGAATGCGTTCTTAAAATTAGGGAACCGGGAACAGTTCCGTAGGTTGGGTTAACAAGACCGAAACCCAACATGCTCCCAAGAGTTGGATCTCCTAACCAAAGACCCAACCTACAAATT
>DNXU01000006.1:801-7398 GCA_003505715.1 Cyanobacteria bacterium UBA8803
CATCCCTCATCCCTCATCCCTTGGAACAACCCAACTTCCATCTAAATCTAGATGTGTAGGGGAGAAAGTGGCATATTCTGATATCGATCTATCTTAGTTGAAAATGGCTCTCCCTCTTTCAATTGGCAACAGTAATTGCCTATATACTTACTAACCCCAAAACAGCATCTATCTTTAGGTGTAAGGAAAGACCATGACAAACGCCTCCGCTCCAGGTAACGCACCAGAACCAAATCCCCCTCAGCAACCACAACCCAACCCTCCTCGGCGTTCCCGCGCACAGCGGTTAGGGATTTTGGCTGGTATCCTTTTGCTGGTGGGACTTACTGGCGGCATTACCTGGACATGGATTTTCATTCAAAGAATGCTGGCACCGATGGTTGAGAAAAGTGTCACTAGACTACTCAATCGTCCGGTGGAAATGGGACAGGTGGAACGTGTTTACCTCAATGGCTTGCGCTTCGGTGCCTCAAAACTGCCACCAACGCCGACAGACCCCGACCGAGGTGCGGTAGAGGCGGTGGATGTAGTGTACAATCCCCTGAAACTTTTGTGGAACCGCAAGCTAGAACTTGATGTTACCCTGGTCAATCCAGAGGTTTATATCGAACAGGACCAGGAGGGCAAGTGGGTCGAGCTAGAAATTCAGAAGCTACCGAAAGGGGCAATTGAGATCGAACTGCAAGTGCTGCGAGTGCGGGATGCAGATGTGAAGCTGGTAGGGAGATCGGAGAAGGGAACGGTGCAACCTGCTGTGGTTGCGGTTGTACCTCGGGGGAAGAGCGAATTTTTAGATGATAACCGACGAATTCGGTTTGATGGAGTTGGTCAGTTAGCTAGTGGGGGCAAGTTTAACCTGAAGGGAGAATACCTCTCTCCCATCGGCCAGACTAAATTGCAACTGGCTGGACAGAATCTGAGTGCGTTAGAGATTGGTCGCTTGCTCCCCCTGCCGTTGAAATTGCAAGCGGGTAAAGTTGGGGGTAACCTGGAGGTGCAGATCCAACGAGAAAAGCCGTTGCAGTTTTTGGGAGTCGCTACCCTAAACCAAGTAACAGCAAGGCTGCCAGCGCTGCCGCAGCCCTTTGCTAAAACTAACGGTCGCCTGCGCTTTAAAGGCACCCAAGTACGGCTGGAAAAGGTTACTACCCAGTTTGGCCAGATTCCTGCCGAAGCTAATGGAACGTTGGATACCCAGACTGAATTTAATCTATTGGCTCGCACCCAACCTGTTGAGGTGAAACAGGTATTGCAGACCTTTAAGATCGATAAGGCACCTGTGGTGATTGCAGGAAAGGTGCAAGCCGCCCTCAAGATTACCGGGCCGCTAGCGAAACCTGTAGTGACAGGTGAGGCAACTACGGTAGAGACGTTCCGGCAGAAGGTCGCTACCCGAATTGACCGAGTGAACTTTCGCGCCATTAGTGCTGGCTTCCAGCTGGATACGGCCCAGGGAACAGCTAGTGGGCCTATCCTGGCGGTTAATAACTTGCGAGCTATCCCAACTGTCGGGGGTGTGGTGACGGGACAAGGAGTCATCCAACTGGGTGAAGCGGGAGGCTTGCGCTTTAACTTACAAGCTGATCGCATTCCAGCTGATGCGATCGCTAAAACCTATGGTGTCAACCTCCCCGTTGCTATTGGTCCGGTTTCGGCTCGAGGACAGATTTTTGGTCCCTTGAACAATGCTCGCAATCTTCGCGCCACGGGGTCAGCCACTGCTCCGGTGGCAGGGGGTACTGTGACTGCCACCAATTTACAGTTCCTCAACCGTACTATTTTTGCCCAAGTACAGGCTCAAAACGTGCGGCTGGAACGGCTAGCTCAGGTGCCGCCGCAGTTTCAAGGCCCGGTGACGGGTCAATTTAATGTAGCGGTTAATTTGGATAATTTTAAGCCCTCAGAGATTGGCGGCAGTGGTTCGGCAGTTCTTAATTTGGCTGGCGGCACAATTGTTGCCAATAATATCCAGCTTACTCAAGGTCGCTGGCAGGCTGATGTGGAGTCTAGGGGAGTGCAGCTAGGGCGGTTATTTCCCCAGATTCCGCCGTCACTCCAAGCCCCGGTTAGCGGTAGGTTTGCGCTGTCAGGATCGCTGGAAAACTTATCTTTGGCAGCAATTCAGGGTCGAGGCAGCGGCAGTATGAATGTAGCGGGCGGGACGGTTGCGGCTAGAGATGCCAAACTGGGTGGCGGTCGTTGGCAGGCTATTATCCAAGCTGTGGGCGTTCAGTTGGGAAGGTTAGTGCCCCAACTCCCTGCCCAATTGCAGTCTCCTTTTACAGGTACGTTCAATGCGGCGGGGTCTCTAACCAACTTTTCACCCAAAGCGCTGGAGGTATCGGGGAACGGACTGCTGAATGTGGGGGGAGGTACGGTCAGGGTATCCAACATGCAGCTAGATGAGGGGCGTTGGCGGGCGAACGTACAGGCCAATGGCGTGCAGTTGGCTGGTTTAGCACCGCAACTGCCGCCCCAATTTGCCGGACAATTGACGGGAGCGTTTAACCTGTCGGGTAGTTTGGATAACTTGGCACTGGCGGCCATTACTGGGTCGGGTAGCGGTCAGTTGGATGTGGGAGATGGTACGGTGAGGGCTGCCGACGTGCAGCTGGCTGGTGGTCGCTGGCGGGCGAACCTGCAAACTGATGGGGTAGAGCTAGCCCAGTTAACGCCGCAACTGCCGCCCCAATTCGCCGGACGCTTGGCGGGGAGGTTTAACCTGTCGGGTAGTTTGGATAACTTGGCGCTGGCGGCCATTACTGGGTCGGGCAGCGGTCAGTTGAATGTGGGAGATGGTACGCTGAGAGCCTCGGACGTACAACTGGCGGCGGGACGCTGGCAGGCGAACCTGCAAGCGGCGAGAGTGCAACTGACTGAGTTATTGCCCCAATTACCCGCTCAATTTTCCGGGCCGTTTGAGGGCAACTTTGACCTATCGGGAAATCTGGCCCAGTTATCCTTAAATGGGATTGAGGGTAGGGGCAGGGGGAGTTGGAATGTGGCAGGGGGAACCCTGACAGCTACTAACGTACAGTTAAATAACGGCAACGTTCAGGCCGTTCTTGAATCTCAAGGTATCGAGTTGGCACGATTGTCTGAGACTTTGCGAGGGTCTTTAGATGGCAGGCTTGATGTTACTGGTAGTTTGGCCAGCTTGAATCCGGTGGCAATTGGCCAATCCTGGCGAGCTGAAGGTCAGCTGAATTTTAGTGAAGGACTTGCCCTAGTTAACCGTCCCCTCAGCACCTCCTTGCGCTGGACGGGAACAGGGGTTGAAATTCAACAGGCTACGGCTTCAGGTCTATCAGCCAGTGGTTTTGTGGGGGTTAATGTGGCCAAGCTGACGCGGCAGCCAGGGGTAGGGGCAATTACCAATTTTAACCTGGATGTTGCTGCCGATGACTTGAATTTACAAGAACTATCGGCTTATCTGCCTCGTGCGGCTGATTTAAGAGTGGCGGGTTTAGCGGATTTTGACGGGACGATTAAGGGGACGATCGCTGCACCGAACGTTCAAGGCGACTTGCAGCTAGAAAATTTTGCGGTTGATGGTCTGGCGTTTGAACCCGTACTCAGCGGTCAGGTGAGTACAGTACCGGGCGAACAGCTGCAACTCGACCTTAAGGGAAATAACGATCGCATTGCCCTAGCCCTAAGCCCAGATTACCGACCCGTATCGTTTAATATTCAGCAGGGCGAGGCGATCGCGACAGGGAGACGGCAAGGGGAACTGCTGGCCATTAATACTCAAAACTTCCCCATCAGCATTATCAAAGAGTTGACTCCCGTACCTGCGGCGATCGCCACCCAACCGCTGTCGGGAGAGGTGTCCGGCGATCTAGCTGTAAATCTCAACACCTTTGATGTGACGGTGAATCAACTGGCGATTACTGGGCCAATTTTTAACCCTCGTCGGGGTGATGGGTCTCAACCGGGCAACAATCAATACTTGCTATCGGGTCGAGTGATCCAAACTCGGAACGGGCCGGAATTTCAGGGGCAACTCGACATCGTGGAGGGACAGCTTGGGGTACTAGTGGCTTTGTGGCAGCTCTTTGACGTGAATCAGGTCAGCCCTAGGTTAAATGCGCCTCTGGATGTTGCCCAAGTTGGATTGCCGGAAGCGCCCTTACAAGTTCAACTACGCCGTCTCTCAGAAATCGAAGCCCTCCTAGAAAGGCGGCAAGAGGAACGCGCCCAAGCTTCTCCCCTGGGGGAACTTTCAGAATTAGACGGCACCTTTACTGGTAGCGTTACCGTTGCAGCTAGCATGGCCTCCGGGATTAATGCTGAGTTCAATATCAAGGGGGCAGACTGGACGTGGAATACTTTTAAGGCTGACCAAGTAGTTGCTAAAGGTAGCTTCCAAGATGGGGTGCTGACTCTCCTCCCCGTGCGGGTACAGTCAGAAGATAGCTTGGCGGTTTTCTCCGGGACTATTGGCGGTGACACCCAATCTGGTCAGTTGCGGTTGGAGAACGTCCCCGTCGCCCTCATTCAAGAATTCGTTACCTTGCCCCCAGCAGTTGGGTTTGGCGGACAGATTAATGCTACTGCTACCCTCGCTGGCAGTCTGACTAACCCTCAAGCGCGAGGAGAAGTGACGGTTGTAGACGCTAGCTTGAATCAACAACAAGTTCAAGCCGCCCGAGGCAGCTTCAGTTACAATAATGCTCGCCTCAATTTCTCGGCTGAGAGTATTCTAGCTGCCGAAGCCGAACCCTTAACAATTGCTGGCAGTGTTCCTTATAAGTTGCCATTGCCCGATGCTGTGGCACCAAAGAGTAACGAACTTACCCTCGACATTAACGTTAAAGACAAGGGACTGGCGCTATTGAACATTCTCAGCCGCCAGCAAATTGCCTGGGTGGATGGTACGGGGGATGTGAATGTGAAAATTAACGGTATCATCGATCCCGAAAGCCGTCGTCCCCAGGAACTTACAGCCCAAGGTCAAGCTACCGTTAACAATGCCACTATTGAGTCGGTTGCCCTGCCGGAACCCCTCAAGGAAGTAAATGGGGATATTGAGTTTAATTTTGATCGGATTAATGTTAAAAATCTGAGCGGTACTTATGGTGGGGGTCAAGTTAAGGCGGTAGGAACGATTCCCATTTCTGACCCTATCCCCCAGCCACAACCCCTGATGGTAGATATTGGAGAATTGGCCCTTAATTTAAAGGGACGTTACACCGGTTCTGTGAAAGGTAACGTTGTCCTGACAGGCGCTGCCCTTAACCCAACCATTGGCGGTCAAATTGAGTTGTTTAACGGTCGGGTGCCACTGCCCGATCAGGCGGCTGCTGGGGGTAGCAGTGAAGAATCTTCTGATTCTGGTATTCCGATTGAGTTTAACAACTTACAGATTACTCTGGGTAAAGACATTCAAATTAGAAAAGCTCCCATCCTGAATTTCTTGGCTAGGGGAATGCTGACGGTAAATGGCTCATTGAGCGATTTGGAACCAAAGGGAGAGATCGATCTGGTGCGGGGTCAGGTGAATCTGTTTACTACTCAGTTCCGGTTGGCACGGGGTTATGACAATACGGCAATATTTCGCCCCGAACGCGGACTTGACCCAGAATTAGACGTGCGGCTAATTGCTTCGGTGGCTGAAGCTACCCAACGGCGGTTACCCACGAGTCCTCAGTCTGCTGAGATTCTTGATGCCCCAGAGATTGGTTTTGGTTCAGTGCAAACAGTTCGGGTGCAGGCGAGGGTAGAAGGCCCAGCCAGCCAGCTAGCCGATCGTTTGGAACTGACTAGCACCCCCGCCCGCAGTGAAGCAGAAATTGTCGCGCTTTTAGGTGGTGGCTTTGTGGATACTTTAGGTCGGGGAGATAGTACCCTGGGTTTGGCGAACTTAGCTGGGTCAGCACTGTTGGGAAATGTCAGTAATACTATTGGCGATGCTTTGGGATTGACGGAGTTTCGCCTGTTCCCCACAATTATTACCAATGACGAACGGCGCACTTCTAGTTTAGGGTTGGCAGCTGAAGCGGGGATTGATATCAGTCGGAATTTCTCGGTTTCTGTCACCAAGGAGTTGACTACCGATCAGCCTCCTCAGTACAACCTACGCTATCGGTTGAACGAAAATGTTCTCTTGCGCGGCGGTACAGATTTTTCTGGGGATAGTCGAGCCGTTATTGAGTATGAGCGGCGGTTTTAAATTTAGGGAATGGGGAATGGGGAATGGGGAATGGGGAATAGGGAACATACCAACTGAGAAAGTTCCAATATTTTTAATATTAAATAACCACCCCCAATATTTGTAGGGGCGGGTTTAGCGACTAATATTGTGGGCTCCGCAGATATGTCTTAAATCAAAACCCGCCCTGCGACAAGTTTTAGTATGATTAATTAACCGGACATGATATAAATCAGAAACCGCGAGAGACCGCCAGAAACGGCCAGAAACGGCCAGAGACCGCCAGGGAATCAATTCCCTGGCTAATAGCTTAAGTCCGTTAAAACGGACTGGGGAAGAATTTCAACCCGTTTTAACGGGTTTTAGCTTTTAGCTTGAAATTTATTTCAAAGCTAACTTCTGGTTATTTAGCGGTGCGTTACGCTAGCGCTAACGCACCCTAC
>DNXU01000006.1:7477-8516 GCA_003505715.1 Cyanobacteria bacterium UBA8803
CCCTGAGCATAGCCGAAGGGGAATGGGAAGAGTTTTTTCCTTAACCTCTGTATTAAAAGGTGGGCTAATTCAGAAATATTGAATTGGAAATACACAATTTAAGTCAATGCATGGCCTCTATTAGTAGGGTGTGTTATGCGGTAGCTAACGCACCATTACCGCTATAGCCTTTTTATTTAAGAGGTAAACATCTTGGACTAAAGGGAATTTAGTTAGCGGAAAGCTTGCTTGTAGAAAGCATACATAATCTATTTGTTCGTTTCAGTCCCCTTGCGGGGATTTAGTTAGCGGAAAGTGAGGATTTGCGGGGACTTGGATCTCTTCTGGGTAATCGTTTCAGTCCCCTTGCGGGGATTGAGTAGTTTGAGTTACTCACTCTCATGTGCGACCGATAGTCGCACCCATCCCCTGGCGGGGAAGTGAAGTTGGAAAGCAGGGTGCGCCCGTGCAGTTTCGGCTGCACTACTGGACAAGTTTCCATCCCCTGGCGGGGAAGTGAAGTTGGAAAGATGCCTGACCCTTCCGGTATACATGGTGTGTGTTGGGAGCGTTTCCATCCCCTGGCGGGGAAGTGAAGTTGGAAAGCCGTCTGCCAAGACGGCAGGCGGGGAAGTTGGCTGCAGTTCTTGTTTCCATCCCCTGGCGGGGAAGTGAAGTTGGAAAGAGTTCGCTGTAGAAGCCTTACGTGGTAAGAATTTCAGACGACGATTCGACACCACTCAAAAAAAGAGGGTCTTTCCAATCAAAAATTGAGGAAAAAACAGGCTTGAAACCCTTTCCCTGTAAGGCATCGACACCACTCAACGAAAAATATAGGGTTTCGACGATTTGCCGAGTGGTGTCGGTGAGTGAATTTGAAAAGTTTTGCTTATTAAATTTTCAATGTTCAGTCATTTTTATTAATGATTTTATTTTACAGGATGAGGTGAGCGCTGTTTGTTAATTTTTGTGAAAGGGGATGTCTGACGGGGTGACAATAATGCCAAAAAATAGACTCATTTTTTTGACAAGGTGATGTGCTACACATAAGACTGTGCAA
>DNXU01000006.1:8676-12301 GCA_003505715.1 Cyanobacteria bacterium UBA8803
GTGTTTCACCGGACATGATATCAGAGGTATACGGCTCGCCCTAATAAAAAAAAAGGAAGAGAACTTGCATCTCTTCCTCCTTTATTTTTCTGGTTGTCTGCCTTGCCACTCCCTTTGAGTTTCTTGCGCAGCATCTGAGTTTGTTTCTTCAGCTGCCGTTGTCGAGCAGAACCGCCTTTACCTTTGTCGTTTCGTCCCTGACGGCGGGGTGATTCCCACCGCTTTAGTCGCTGAACCATGATCTTTGCCTCTCAACTCCAGTGGGCGGGGAGAGACTCGAACTCTCATGACCAGAGGTCGCCACATTTTGAGTGTGGTGCGTCTACCAATTTCGCCACCCGCCCTTGGGGGCAACCTTATCATTATACCCTATTTTCGGCTGCTGCAACAAAGATTGATAAGTTGGCGAGCTAGCCCAACGATCGATTTCTCTTGCCCGCAGTACTGGGACGGGGTGAGTCAGCTGAGCAGTCTGTGCAGATTTTAGTAGTTGACCCAACTCAGTATTACTAATATCGTCGTAATCCCTAGCTTGAGCGATGAAAGCATCTAGGTTTAGTTGGGGTGCCAGGGTGGGGGAACCGCCTGCCAGTTTCATGAGTACTGACATCACTACTCTAGGATTTTGGGTTGCCAGTAGGGCGGCGCGATCGCAAGTAAATTCCGCACACCGCAGCCACTCCATCATCCTTTCTTGTAAGCTTTGGGCAATTACCGCTCCCCAAGTCGGGACTAAACTAGCAGCTAAGATAATGATGTTAAGAGGTGTCAGGTAAACCCCATGTTCGCACTTGAGGTGACCGAGTTCGTGAGCAATGACCGCCTGAATTTCTTCCGGGGTCAGCATGTCAATTAAGGAAGTGTGCAAGACGATAAAGGGTTTCTTACCTCGCATGGCAAAGGTATAGGCATTAGGTGCGGGATGCTGTTGCACGTAGAGTTGGGGCGGATCTAAATCTAGAACTTGGCAAGCATCTAACAGCAGCTGGTGCAGGTGCGGGAGTTGGTTTTCCCCCACCAAGACACTGGCAGCAATATTGTTCAGGTAAAAAAACTGTTCCGCCAATGGGCCGAGGAGATTGCGCACCATCAAGTCTAACCCCGGTAGTTGCTTGAGGGCGTTAGTGGCTTCTAAATCTAACGGATGGCGGAACTGGTCTGCCTTCAGACCAACTAGCGGTATGGGAGTCATTAGTTATCAGTCATTAGCTATTAGCCATTGGTTATTTGCTTTTTACCAATGACCTTTATTCTTAGTTTATCGATAAGGCCAAAGGATTTGTGGCACGGATGGAGGATTGCCAAATTGCAATGGTTGATACATCTCAGTTACAGCCAATTCCCCACTAATACAAAAGGTGCCCAGAAGAACGGTTCCTTATAGTTGCCCTCTAGCAGCGATAATTGAGCTAGGCGCAGAGCTTCAGCTTTAGTTATCGTAGTATCCTCCTTTAATAACTGATAAAACCGAATCATTAGTTCAGCAGTAGCTTGATCGTTCACTTGCCACAGCGTTGCTAGCGTACTGCGTGCCCCAGCTCTAACTGCAATACCCGCTAATCCCAAGGCGGCTCGCTTATCCCCCGTGGCAGTCTCGCAAGCACTAAGTACTAACATCTCCAGCGCCCGTCTCCCCCCTTCTTCGCGACCCCGTAAAACTTGATTAAGTTGGTCGATGTTAAGCCGATCGTCCCAAGTCAGGATAAAAGTATTTTCCGGATCGGAGCTGAACTGACCGTGGGTGGCTAGGTGAACCACCGGGAAAGGTGCGGCATCAATAGCTCGTGCAATAGCCGCTGTCGTAAACTCTTCATTCAATATCAGCTCACCCGGTACTTCCGCCTCGATATTCTCTAATTCCTCCTTGACATAGGGAAGATCAGAAAAAGGTTGGGGAGCTTCCGACATGCCAGCTTTGAGAGCTGTAAGTTCCCCCCGTGCTAAGGGTTTGGGGTCTAAGAGTTGCAATCCCGGCGTGTAGGCGATCGCATATTTCTGAATCAGATACTCTTGACCGTCATGCAACACCGCCATTGGTAAATTCAGTAAAGGCCCATCCAAGACAAAGACCAGGGTTTTAACCCCACTATTGGCAAGATCCTTTTCAATAGGCCGGATTAACCAGTTGTAAACCTCTTGCGCTAGGGGTAAGTATTCCTCCGGCTTAGTAATAGTGTCACCCCCCTCAATCCTAACCGTCGCTCTAGAGCTAATCGCGCCCTGCCGCAACTTGGCAATGATATCTTCTACAACCTGCTGAGACAAACTCTGAGTGTAATGGCGTGCCTCACTATTAGGCAGTGTGACAATCACCTCCAAGCGATCGTTTAAAACAATCGGGTAAATTACAGCCGCCTTGGTATCAATCTCGTCAATCTTGGTGGGTTTCGCCGTTAAACAGTTTTCCCGGAAGAAGTTAACTAGTTCTGCTTGTTGCAACGATTCAATCATGACGCGAGCTTTTTCCAAGTTTTCCGGCTTGGCTCCTGCCCCGTCAGATTCTAACAGCAAGCCTACAAATTCTCGATAAACGGGTTCGACACTCTCCCGAAACGAAAACTGCACATCGGGATTAACTGCCACTAAGTCACTGCGTAGAGATTCCAAGTTTTTCACCGCTGCATCATAAGCCGCGATCGCACCTGTTGTTTGCCCTTGCTCTTTCAGGATTTGAGCCAACTGCCACTGCCAGCGATAAGCAATATCGGCAGCACCAATCGACTGAGCCAATATTAGCGCCTGTTTGGTATTCTCTTGTGCCTGTTCTAACTGTCCCTGCTGGTAGCGCAGTTCTCCCAACTGTCCCAGCGCGTAAGATTCCGAGCGAGGATCTTTGAGCGTTCTCGCTTGTTGAACAGCCATAATTAATTGCCCAGCAATATCGTCAGGACTGACATTAGCCTGATTTTCTGGAGTCATCACCATCCGCGCCCAGTTAATCCGGGCACTCACTGCTGTACTAGAAAGAGGCAGTTGGTCAATCGTTTCCCGAATTTGATTTAGTAATGCTCGATCCTCATCTGTAAAGGATTGTCCCACATCTCCCAAAATACTGAGTTCATTCAGTTGAGCCTCAATTTGAGCTACAGGCGTAGTAGCAGTTTCCGCAGCCGTTCGGTAAGAGTAAATAGCATCTTGAAAAGACCTCCCAGCTACATCTATTTCCTTACGATCTTGAGCCGTATTGCCTCGGTCTTTAGCAATATTGCCCAAAACGAGGTAAGCCGCACTGATATCTGTAGGCGAGTTTTGCGCCTGAGCGATCGCCAAACTTTGCTCGACAGACTTTTGAGCCTCATCCAGATTACCAATTAAGCGCTGAGTAATCCCCAAACTCCGCAAGGCGATCGCTTTAAGCAAAGTATCCGCCTGCTCTTGCAGAGCCTCATTCACCTCCTCAAGAGTTTCCAAAGCACGGCGATACAATCCCGCCTTACGCAAAGCCTGAGCTTGATTAATGCGACTTTTAATCGCTGCCGTCTCATCCCCCCCACGCTCATACAAAGCCGCTGCCGCTGCAAACTGTTCGACAGCCACTTCTGCTTGTCCCTGAGCCAAATAAACCTGCCCCTGCAAATCCAAAGCCATCCCCTGTCCCAGCACATCCCCCCGTGCCGCAAAAGCC
>DNXU01000296.1:0-10901 GCA_003505715.1 Cyanobacteria bacterium UBA8803
ATCTAAAATCTAAAATCCCAAATCTGCCGACTCCTGCCGAACAGCAGCGAGTGGAAAACTGGCTGAAGGTGAAAGTTCAACTGCCGTTGATGAATCAGGAGCGATCGCAGCGGCAACGGGAGTTGCAAATCCGGCAGGACTACCTGAAACAGGCGATGGAATCAGCAATTCGGGATGCCCAACGCACCCAGATGAAGTTAGCGGCGAAAGTGGCAGCGGGTGATGAAACCTACCGAGTGGCACGAGATGCGGCTCAGAATAAGGTGCGCGACTTGCAAGAACGCTACAAGTATAAGCAGAACGAACTGGACTATCTCAAAATTGTACGTCCTGGGCGAGTCGCATATTTGGGAACGGATCTAGTACATCCGGCACCTGTGGAAGTGTCCAGCTATCCAGGGATGCGGAACGATCCAGAGGTTGATGCTTTTGCCATGCAGTACGTGATGGACTATGAGCGCCAGCGGGGATGGGAACCGGAGGATATTAGTAAGAATCGAGATGGCAGTGGTTTTGACATTCGCAGTGTGGGACTCCTTAACCCGGAAACGGGTATTGCGCCTGTGCGGCGGATTGAGGTGAAGGGACGGGCGCAAGAGAACCAGGAAGTTTCATTAACCGTCAATGAATGGCGTAAGGCACAGCAGTTAGGGGATTCGTACTGGCTGTATGTGGTTTGGGGCTGCAAGACACCGAATCCGGAGTTATTGAAGATTCCGAATCCAGCGAGAGTCTTGGCGGGGGATGCCAAGGAGATTAAGCAAGTGACGCGGTATATTGTCGGGGCTGAGGCGTTGCAACGGAATGCCGCTGAGGATGAAGTGTAATTGGAGTTGACCTCATCTAAATTTTTTGAACGAGCTTGGAGCGTCGAGATTTAACGATTTCGGGGACATATCTATTCTTATCATCTTGACCTTCAAAACCAAGACGTTCGTAGACGTTTCCACCTATACCAGGTAGAACTATGCCTTGCTCATTTCGTTCGTCATCTTTGGCAAAGTAGAAAAACTGAAATTTATCGTAAATCTCCTTATCAAATTCCTTTCTGAGCTTCTCTTCTGCTGTCTCATAAATTACTGGTGCAGCAATAAATATATTTTCTGGTTCAATTTTTTGAATGAGATTAGATAGATTAGTCCTAACTACACAAGCACCAGAGATGATAGATTTAACGACAATCAAATACTGAACTACATGATTATTAACAGGTTCTTGATATTTTTTGATTATCGGAGCAATCTTTAAATCCTCTACCTCGAAAGGAGAAAATCTTTGATTCCAAAAACAAGCAAAGGCAAGCTGTGAAACTTCTGTCTCTAAGCTACTAAGGATTCCTTTTGCTAAGAAATCAGCATCTTCGACGGTACAGGCAAGATACACATAACTTTGACGATTTTCAATAGAGTTTAAAATTGAATTGCCAAGCTTTACCCCTAGCTTGAACATCACAGTTTTATAATCTTCAGGAGACGTTTCTCTATCTACTAGGAGGGTTAGTAATTTTTGTGTTTCTGGATCCGCAAATTTTGTGTAAGTTCTTCCCATAAAAATTATCTCCTATTTGGGTGCCTCCTGCTTGAACTAACAAACTATTTAAAGAAGCATCAATTTTATTTGACAAGCAGACCTTTTAAACTTATAATCAACAAAAATTTACATTTTTATATTCCTCTCTCAAAAGAGAATCTCAAGTTCCTCAAAGGTTGTTGGCTTAATTCTTTTGATTCGCTCTTGAAACCGCCTAAAGCTTTCGGTTTCACAACTGTAGGACAATGTACCTTCTTCCAGCCCGTTAGCAAATTGCCATTGAAAAAAACCTCTAGATATGCTGTAAGTAAAATACTCAATCTGAGCAAGAATAGTTTTGACTTCTGGATCGAGTTGCACATCTTGGCTACCCAAATAACGAATATAAGAGGGTTGAGATTGTCGAGCTTTTTCCAGAAGTTCCACAACTGAAATATTAGACTTATCACTAGAAACCCAAGCTCCTAGGATAACACTAGCTACACATTCAACTTTATCGGGTTCAGGATTATCAAACGCACAAAGGTATTCCACAGCTTTTCTAAACTCGTGTTCTTCTTGAAGAACTTTGGGTAAACTAGGGGCAAAGTGAAAGTAATTAACTTTACTAAACTCGGCAATTTCTTCAGGTATGTCAGTTGCTAACCTCTCTCTGAGTTCGGAGTCAGAAACAACCAAGGTTATTTCCGATCGCCTCGATACAGCTTGATTTAATTCGTATTGTTTAGCAAAATCGTCAGCAATTGACCTTAGTCCGGTTCCCCATCTCAAATTTGAAGTATTTTTTAGCTGGTAATGCTGGCAAAAATTCTCCTGGAGGTAGTTAATAATCAAGTCGTCAACAAAAGTCATAATCTGGCTGGCAAATGATAGTTCTTTTTCATCTTCTAAAACCTCTCTTGACAAAAGAGCTAATTTATACACTGTAAAGAAGTTTTCGTAGGTATTTCCTTTTTCGTTAACTCTGCCCCCTTTGTTCTTATTCTTTAAATACTCCAGAACTTCATTCCCAAATAGCTCTTGAATTTGTTCCTGGTTATACATAATTATTTAAGATTTCCAGGGTTGGCGATAGTGACGAATTACTGCTTTGAGTTCTGCTAAACTGCCTCACCATCCAACACTTCTTCTCCGCCAATTTCCCAATTCCAGCATTAATTTCCGCTTGCAGCTTGGCGAGACGCCATTCCCGAATTTTGTCCCGTTCTTCCATCAACCGTAAGGCTTCGCGCATTACTTCACTGGCAGACAGATATCTGCCACTTTTTACCTTTTCCTGGACAAACCGTTCCAGTTCTGGGGTGAGGGAGACGTTCATAGCGGCGTAGCATGGTTAGTTTGACTGAATAGTTAACTTAATTTTGCTAGGGATGACAAGCAATGTCACAGTTTGCCATTATAGGACACGTTGGCAACGCCAAAACGCTGGGGGGGATGCCAAGGAGATTAAACAGGTCAGGCGGTATATTGTGGATGCTGAGGGGTTGCAATGTCAGGCAGTGAATCAGGAGGAAACCCGGACTGGAACTATAGCCCGCGCAAGTCACCACAGTTCCAGAACGATATGGGAGGCAGCAATGAGTCAGTTTCAGCTATTTGATTCTGTCAAATTAAAGGAAGCGATCGCTCTTACAGACGGGGGAACCGCACCAGAAGGAACACCAGGAGCAATTGTTGAGGTTTTTAATGATGGTGAAGCCTACATGGTGGAATTGTTTGGAGGTTGGGCGAAGGCGGATATCCAAGGAGATTTTACACCCGCTAACCGGGATGAATCTGATTCATTTATGGAGACGATTGGTGTAGAAACGGTTTCTCCTCAACAGTTACGGCTAGTTAAACCTGCAAGAGAAACGATAGGAGTACGGGGACAAATACTCGCCGTTTTAGATAATTTATCTGAAGACAAATTGGCAAAAATTCTAGATTTTGCCGAATTTTTACAGCAAAAACAGCAACAAAACAAAGTAAGACAACTATGACCTCAGACCGTCGCCTGATTGAAGACTTTATCCCGATTCGTGAAATTTCTCTTGAAGCTGCACGGGAGAAGTCAATTCGTAAAGGTCATATTTCTACACTGCATTTGTGGTGGGCAAGACGACCTTTAGTTGCAGCAAGGGCGGCGGTCTTTGCAACGCTTGTTGCTGCACCGGAGACTCCCCAGAAGCGTAACGCTTTGAGTAAGGCAATGATTGAGCTTTGCAAGTGGGAAGCAGGGGAAGCGACTATTGCTAAAGCTAGAAAACAAATATTGGAGGCACAGCGAGAACGTCTCAATCTCCCCTCTGACACACCCCTCAATCAAGTGCCACCGCCCAAGGTGTTGGATATGTTTTCTGGAGGAGGGGCAATTCCTTTAGAAGCGTTGCGCTTGGGCTGTGAAACCTATGCAGTAGAACTTAATCCAGTCGCCCATATTATTGAACTTTGTACTTTAGTTTATCCCCAAAAGTACGGTAAAAAATTAGCAGATGAAGTGGAAAAATGGGGGAACTGGGTAATAGAAAAAGTGCGGGAAGAAATTGGTGATTTATACCCGAAGATTGGGGAATTGGGAGTTGGGAGTTCGGAATTGGGGGATGGAGGGGAATTAGGGGAAGATGAACAATTACAAGGAATTGGAGGTTTGGCAGAAATCGATAGACTTGGTGAAAGGGGTTTATCAGATAACCAAGGAATTTCCGCAGGAGGAGAGATACGGACTGACATCTCAAATTTAGAGAGCAGTCACCTAAATTCCAGCCAATATAGCGGAAGGATGGGGCAGGGGGTCAACCAAAGAGTATATTTATCATCTGAGAGTAGCCAGAGGGTCACTGATGGAGTTGGAAACTCATCTGATAGTAGCTCAACGTCTGAATTATCTGGATTTAACCAATCTGAAACAACTTCAAAACGAGATGGACAGAATTGGCAGAATGCTCAATGGACTAATCAGCAAATTAGAAACCAAGCTATAAATGGAGAACAATTATCTTTATTCCCTGACTCCCAATCTTCCTCCAATTCCCAATTCCCAACTCCCAATTCCCCACTTCTAACCCCTGTTGCCTACTTGTGGACACGCACGGTGAAATGTCCTAACCCTGGCTGTGGTGCTGCGGTTCCTTTAGTCCGTCAAACTTGGCTTTGTAAGAAGATTAAAAAGTATGTTGCGCTGAAAGTTATCCCCAATCATGATACAAAACGTGTTGAGTTTGAAGTGGTGAAATCTACTACGGAAAAAGGATTAGGTTTTGACCCGGCTTCTGGTAGTTCGCGGGGTAATTCTACCTGTAGACACTGCGGTACAACAGTTGATGTTAAGTATGTCAAGAAAGAAGGTTTAGCTGGTAGAATTAATCAGCAGCTAATGTCAATTGTTTGTACAACTTCTGGCGAGCAGGGTAAAACTTATTTAGCTGGCAAGCAATATGAGCATTATGTTCCTGATGAATCTGAATTAAATAATCGGCTAGAACAGTTGTGTAAAGAAACAGGTTTAACGATTCCGAGTGAACCTTTACCTGATTATGGTGTTCTCGGTTTTCGAGTACAACCTTATGGCTTATTAAAATGGTCGGATTTATTTACCTCACGACAATTGCTGTCGCTGATGACGTTTGTGAAGTGGGTGAGGCTGGCACATGAGAAAATGTTGCAGCAGGGGTATGAGGAAGAGTTTGGGAAGGCGACCTCTACTTATCTCGGATTAGGGATTGGCAAGGTTGTAGATAGATTGTCTGCTCTTGGAGTATGGTATACAGGAGGAGAAAAACTTCAAAGTCCAGTAGCTAGTGGTCGTTTACCGATGTGTTGGGATTTTCCAGAAGCTAATCCTCTAGAGCAGGGGTCTGGTGGTTGGGAAAAAGGGCAAGAATATTTAATCCCAACCTTGCGAAGTTTAGTAGAAATTAATAATCCTGCAATTGCGAAAAGACAAGCGTGCCAAAAATTAGATTTACCAGATTCTAGTATAGATGCGGTTATTACAGACCCACCTTATTTCGATGCTATTGCCTATTCCTACCTTTCAGATTACTTTTATGTGTGGCTAAAACGTTCAATTGGACATCTTTATCCAGAACATTTTTCTAGTCAATTAACCCCGAAGAAAAACGAAGCTATTATGGAACCTTCGAGGCATGGGGGAGACAAAGCAAAGGCCGCAAAAGCCTACGAAGACATGATGCACCAAGCATTCTGTGAAGCCAGCAGAGTGCTGAAAACTGGCGGCACGATGGTGGTGGTGTATGCCCACAAAACCACAGCAGGCTGGTCAACATTAATTGATTCCCTCAGACGGGCTAAATTTACAATTACTGAAGCATGGCCACTTGATACTGAACAGCAAGGAGGATTACGCAGTCTTAGAGCATCTCTCGCCTCTAGCATCTTCCTAGTTGCCCGCAAGCGCAAAGATGCCAAGGTAGGCGACTATGCAATGGATGTAC
The DNA here is from genome assembly GCA_003505715.1 of Cyanobacteria bacterium UBA8803. Classification (GTDB taxonomy): domain Bacteria; phylum Cyanobacteriota; class Cyanobacteriia; order Cyanobacteriales; family Coleofasciculaceae; genus UBA8803. Next base: position 5,967 of record DNXU01000296.1, read on the forward strand.
GTCCCCTACTGGCAGAGATAGTGCGCGAACGAGTCAAAAACCTTATGTCAGAGGGTGTCACGGGTGCCGATCTAGTCATCGCCTGCATCGGTGCTGGACTCCGCGCCTATACCCAATACGACTCGGTAGAATTGCCCAACGGTGAAGAACTCGATGCTAGTTCATTCCTCGACGAAGTGCAAAAAGAAGTCCTGGAAGCCGTCTTAACCGACGTGCTACTGTGCGACAAACGCGGCGTTTCCCTCGTCGATAAACCCACCCAATATTACATCCTGGGACGCTACGAATATGGAGAAGCGAGTGTAGACTTCGATGAAGCCAATACTTTAGCGCGGGGTGTTGGCGTCGAACTTGACGGTGCTGGGGGATTAACCGATGGCAAACTCGCCCTTGTCAAAAAGACCAAAAACCAAGTGCAACTGCGAGATTATAGCGATCGCGGTGCCTTTGAAGACTTGGGCATCCAGAAAACCGAAAAACAACAGACTTTCAACGTCAAACCCCAAGCCATTGGTGCCGCACCCACCCTCATCGACATCCTGCACCGCCTCCTGTGGCTGTCCGAACACAAACCCCTAGAAATTCCTAATTTCCTCGCTTTAGCACAACCCGACGCCACCCAACTGCGTCTGGTTGCCCAAGCCTTAGCCGGACGCGCCCTTACGCCAGATACTTCTCCCCTCTCCCCCGATGGGAGAGGGGCAGGGGGTGAGGGTGTTTCCAGCCAACGCACTCAAGAACAACAGGCGATCGATACCCTACTTGCTTCTTGGAAACGAGTCGTAGAAGAGAACTTATTTACTCAAAGGAAGTAACATTTCTTTGTTCTATTTCCCATTCCTTAATAACTATGGTTCAGACAATTCAAGCCAAAGATATAGACTTACGCTACTTAATCAACAATTTTGGTCTTCAACTCGTTCAGGATGACCAATTCTTCCCAGAGTGGCAAGAGAATTTACCAGAAATCACGGATTTAGACAAGCAACTACTAGATAAAGTAAAGGCGGGTTATTTTAACCTCCTTAATTACCCACCTCTTCTAGAGGATGTGATTAGAATGGCAATCCTCGACCCGCTTCTCTTCATTGGAGATTTTTATTTAGCTCCCTTTTATGTAAAATCAGAAGAACCTGTAGATATTGCTGTAGAAGATGAGGAAACTCTGGTTAAGGGAAGAATTGATACATTAGTTTTAAAAGACCAATTTTGGGTGATGGTGATTGAGTCCAAAAGAGCATCTTTTTCTATAGAAGCAGGACTCTCACAGATTCTTGCCTATATGTTGGCAAACCCTCATCCAGAAAAACCAAGCTTCGGTATGATTACCACAGGTGGGAGTTTCATCTTCATCAAATTGGTCAAAGCAGAAACGCCCCAATACGCCACATCTGATATTTTAGATATGCGCAATCGCGGCAATGAGCTATACAGCGTCCTCAGTATCTTAAAAAAACTCAGTCAAATAGTCATTAGTAATTAACACACTCATTATGGTTAAAACTCTTCAAGCCAAAAACCTTAGCCTGTACGACCTAGAAAAGAAATTTAACCTCACTCTAGCTAACCCTCTTCCATCACTCTTGGATAAATTGACGAGTTTGCGAGGATACAGCCAACGAAAAATTAAGGTTGTACCCCAGATTGACGGAAGAGCGCTAAAGTCGCGTCTACCCCAATTCAGATGGGAACACTCTTAAAAGAGACCTCAACCCCAATTGCCCCCTAATCTCTCCCTCGCTTACTTATGAGTAGCGCCTATCAAATCAAACCCTGGACGCAAGTTGTTACCCCCCACCCAGATATCCTAGCGGGCAACTTAGATAACGCCACCTATGCCGCAAGCTTGGGTGCGGTGATTCGTCAAGACCCCAAATGCCCCAAGGTTTACCGTGATGCTCGTGACTTCTTCGCCGCCACCTATCTTACCAAGGAACTGAGAAAGCTAATCGAAGATGTTCTTAAAGGCTTGCGGGGAGAAAGAGGCGATCGCGTCCTACAATTGCGTACCCCCTTCGGTGGTGGCAAAACCCACGCCTTAATCAGCCTGTATCACATTACGAAACATCGCCAGGAACTACAAGCATTTCCTCAATTAAACACGCTACCCGATCCCGGCTCCGTACAGGTTGCTACCTTAATTGGTTTGGATATCAGCGCTAGTACCGGAATTCAGATTGAGCATGGTCCCCACATTCTCACACCTTGGGGCTACTTTGCATGGCAGCTCGGTGGATATCCAGCCTACTCGCTGGTAGAAACCGAAGACCAGCAGCGCATTGCTCCTGGTAACGACGTGCTGCGGAAAATATTTGGCGATCGCTCTATCCTACTTCTGATTGACGAATTTTTCGTCTATATCGAGAATGCAATGGGGTTACAAGTAGGAGACTCAACCTTCGGTCGCCAAGTTCTCACCTTTGTCCAAAAACTCACCGAACTGGTTCGAGACCTCCCCAAGACAGTTTTAGTTTATTCCCTCCAAGCCAGCGTTCAAGAATCCTTTGGCAATGAAGGTTTGCTGAGTGCTTTGGATAAACTCGTCAGCCGAATTGATGCTAAAAAAGAACCCGTTTCCGGCGATGAAGTGATGAAAATCGTTCAGCGGCGTTTGTTTACTAATGTGGGTGACCCAGCCATTATCGCTGAAGTCGCACGGCAGCAAGCCGAACTCTACCGCAAATTCCGCGAGAGTTATGCCGATACGACGCGGGAAAAACAGGAAGTCCAACAACAAGCCGATATACTGGCAGAACGGATTCAATCGAGTTACCCCTTCCATCCCGACTTACTGGATTTGATGTACCATCGCTGGGGTAGTCTACCCAGTTATCAACGCACTCGTGGTGCGCTGCAATTTCTTGCCAGTAATGTTTACGCCCTCCGCGAAGCCAATGACCCCTCCTGGCTGATTAGTCCGGGGAATGTTCCCTTCAGCCATGAAGCCGTGAGAAATGCGTTCTTTACCCAAGTGGGAGAACGAGAGGCTTACAGTTCTGTGCTGGCAGCCGACTTAACCGGTCGTAAGGCTAAAGTGAAAATAGTAGATAACCGCATTGCCCAAGATGCACCCGCCCTCTCGCAGTTAAAGGTGGGGACTCGTCTGGCTTCAGCTATCTTAATGTATTCGTTCGGGGCAAGAAGCGGCGAAGACAGAGGTGTTTTAGAACAGGATATAACCGGGGCTTGTCTGACACCAGGGCTTGACCGCACGACGATAACGGCAGCTCTAAGTGACTTGCGGGAACAGTTACTTTACTTGCATTATGTCGGGCGTCGCTATCGGTTTGAAACCAAGCCGAATCTCAACAAGCTGATTATTGACGAAGAAAGTAAAGTGAGCGGGGATGAAGTTTTAGAACAAATCCGCTCTGAGCTAGATAAGGCATTGCAGACTCAACGCGGCAAGGTGGTGGTATGGCCTGCCCAGTCGAGTCGAATCACTGACCAAGTGCCGCAGTTTAGCGTAGTTTATCTCGACCCCAGTTGGGCACACAAGAGTCCGGAGGTGGCTATCGAGGACGCCCTCTCATGGTTAGAAAACCGGGGCAACGACAAGCGAGAATACAAGAATGCGATCGCGTTTGTGGTTCCCAATCGAGCGCAGATGGATAAAGCCCGAAAAGGTGCGAGAATGGCACTGGCGATCGCCTCACTCCTCGATCAGAAGAAGAAGTACAAGTTCACTGCTAAAGATGCCGATGAACTGACCAGCAAAGGCAGAGATACTGCCAACGAAGTGAGTGCCGCGATTCGTCGCCTCTATGACTATATTCTGTTACCACTGCCCGACCCTAATGGCGATAAACCCGTCCGCTTAGAAACGATTGATTTACAGTCTCAACTCAATACCAGTCAGAACCTACAAGACCGAGTGTTAGACGCGCTGAAAAATCACGTCTTTGAGTCCATTACCCCTGGCAAATTGGTACGGCTGTCTGGTTTAGAGAATCTGGATACTGAATACATTACGGCAGAGGAACTGGTAAGTTATTTCTTTCGTTTCCCCAACTTTCCCAAGATGTTAGGGGTAGAACCCATTAAAAGAGCCATTCTCAAAGCGGTAGAACAAGGCATTCTGGGTTACGTCCCCTTGATGACGGTTTCCTCCGATGGCACGCCGCTGGTGGAAAATCCCAGTCTAGTTAGCCTGAACCGAGTGATTCCGCCTGACGAGTTAGACATTTCCGGCTATCTATTGTCACCCAGCCTAGCCACTCAACTGCGTACTCCGACTTTAGCTGATCAAGAATTGGATACAACAACATCACAGGACGATTCCGAAGATGACACCAACCAGCAAAAAACCCAACCTGACTATTCGGGTAGCGTCAGCAGCATAGCCCAAAGGACAGTAGGGGAAGGTAAAAAAGCTGTTGAGTACAAGTCTCAAGGCAGTAGCGTCAAACGTTCAGTCTTAGTAGACATTGTTAACGGTAAACAACCCGCTCGTCACTACAAACTGACTTCTACCACGAACAAATCTCAAATCTTTCAACTGTTTGAAGTGCTGCAAGCGTTATCTGACAAAGCTGATGATATGACAATCAGTATTGAAGTGCGAGCGCATACGCAAAAAGAATTTGACGCCACTTGGATTCGCAATGCGATTGAAGAACCTCTCGACGAGATGGATATTCAAGCCTCCACGCAGCTAGAGTAGCACCTACAAATTCTTAAAGTACCTGGCAAGCGGTAACACTTCTGGGGGATGGCTCTTCGGTTAATATCAATTTCCTTTGCCTCACTAATATGATGTCCGGTTAAACACCCATAATATCTGTACGGGCGGGTTTAGGGACAAATATTAGAGACAGCTCAGATATGGCTTAAGTCAAAACCCTGGGTGGAGCGAAGTCAAAACCCTGGGTGGAGCGAAGTCAAAACCCTGGGTGGAGCGAAGTCGAAACCCTGGGTTGAGCGAAGTCGAAACCC
>DNXU01000296.1:10921-11049 GCA_003505715.1 Cyanobacteria bacterium UBA8803
AATTACCGATCAGGATAAAGGGTGACCAAACTGCTGGATGGTTGTAGTTGATATCGGCAATCATTTTCAGCTGTGCCCTTCTCAAGGCTTCGGCTCTGGTAATGTCAGGTTGACGTAGTTGGCGGTAA
>DNXU01000296.1:11067-22049 GCA_003505715.1 Cyanobacteria bacterium UBA8803
GTCGTTAATGTACCACAAGGTTGCTAGGGCAGTCTCGACTCCTGCTCTAACTGCTACACCAGCCATTCCTAAGGCTGAACGGTCATCGCCAGCGGCTGTTTGGCAGGCACTTAAGGTGAGCAGTTTGACACTAGAGTTGCTGCGTTGGGAACGTAGCAGGGTATCGAGTTCCTCAATACTGATTGGCCGATCGTAGGCTAATACAAAGGTGCCTAGGGCATCAACTCCAAATTTGCCGTGAGTTGCGATGTGAACGATGGGGTAACTCTTGTTTTGCAGTTGCGCTTGCAAGTTGGCAAGGGTAAACTGTCCATCCACTAACTCGATACCTCCTAAAATTTCTTCCACCGCAACGATCTCAGCCTTCACATTTGTCAGGGGAGCAAACGGGGGTTTCTCAATTGTTAAGCCGAGGCTGAGCGCCTCTAAATTGTTACGCTCTAGGGGTTGGCGGTTGGTGAGTGTCAGGCTGGGGGTGTTGGCAATAGGGTACTTCTCGATCGCAAAGTTTTGACCGTCGTGCAGTACCGCCATGGGCACCTTACGCAACACCCCGTCGTTGATGAAGATTAAGGTGCTAGGGTCGATCTTCGCTAGATCTGCGGCCATGGGACGTATTAATAGATCGTATGCTTCCTGAGCCTGGGGCAGATATTCTTCAGTGTCTTGTAATTCCAGAAAATAGCGCAACTGGTCGATCTTAGACTCAAGGTCTGACTTGGTTATTGCCACGGGATAGTTGGTCAAGGAGCCATCGGGCGATCGCAAAATCATTTCCGTATGGCTGTCCAAAATAATAGAGTAAATTACGGCGGCCTTAGCATCTGCTAAATTTGCATTCCCTTTAACGTTGCCCTTGGCTACCTGCACGCATTCGTCACCAAAAAAGTTCTCTAACTCCGCTAGTTTGAGTAGTTCTAAGATGTCGATCGCCTTTTTCAGGATTGGCGCGTCTACCTTGGCATCCTGACTTTTTAAGCCGGAGCGTTTAGAGTCTAGTAACAATTCCATTAACTCTCGATAAACTGGTTCTACCTGTTCGCGAAAGTCAAGTTGCACATCTTGATTAGCTGCGACGAGATCGCCTCGGATGTTTTGCAGAGAAGCGATCGCTTCTTCGTAAGCTGCGATCGCTTCTCCGGTAGCACCCCTTGCTTTCAACATCCGTCCTGCCTGCCATTGCCAGCGATACAGGCTATCTGGTGCATTAAGGCTCTGAGCAGTAAATTGAGCTTGGCGAGTCAACTCCATGCTCTTGTCGTATTCACCTGTTGCTTCATGCCACTGTCCTAAGCTACCCAAGGCAAAGGATTCAGCTCTTTTATCGCCTATGTTTCTGGCAATGACCAGTGCTTGCTCTAAAAGGGTTGCAGGTTGCTCCTCCAAACCTACTAATCTGTCACCCCCAGCTCCTATTTCTTCCCTGCTTCCCATAACATTTAATTGTTCTGTTGCCAGGTTAATCAGGGTATAGGCTTTCTCCCGCGCATCTGGTAATTTGTCTAATAACTCTTTTACTCTTTGCCAATTGGCAGCAATTAAGTTTTCCTCACTACTAATTGAGGAAGAGCGTGCTGCTGTACTGAGTTGATCCGAGCTATTAAGTAACAAGCGGTTCAGATTCATCAAGGCTCTGACTTCTTCAAACCCTCCTACCGAGCGAGCAGTTTGTATGCTTTGTTCAAAAAATTTTCTTGCCAAGGCTCGATCCTGAGTTGCACTTGCCTTTAAGTTGTTAGCCTCTCGGTCATTGCCTTCTAACTCAGCTGACTGCGCCTGAGTAGCATAGCGGCTGGCTCTGTTGGTGTAAATATTGCCCAAATTGTTTAAAGCTGTGGCGATGTAACTGGTATGATGCAATTCACGGGCGATGTTTAGACTATTCTGTTGAGCGGTCAAAGCCTCCTCATATTTTCCGACAGCCAAATAAGCATTTCCCAAAGCTCCCTCAACTGCCGCTGCTGCTAGCGGTTCTGGGTTTTGAAGTAGAATGTCCTGGGCTGACTGCAACAGAGCGATCGCTCGTGGCTGTTGTCCTAACTCGCTGTAAGTTTGCGCTTGCTCGGTTAACAGCCTAACTAGTACTGGGCGGCTTTTTTTATCGTCGATAGAGCGATAAATTTTAATCGCTTTCTCCCAATGAGCGATCGCGACCGGGAGTTGACCGATTTGCTGATACGCTAATGCTAAGTTCTGAAGAATAATGGCTCGATCTGGCTCTACAGTAATTTGTGACAGTGCTTGTTCCCATAGAGCGATCGCTTCCGTAAATTTCCCAGCTTGATATGATGCCACGCCCTTCTCTACTAGAGCATCGCTCCCGTAGTTAGGCATTTGGCTATAAAACCCAGTTTCCGCTCGTTTACCTAACCAGTTGTCGGTATTGGTAATTAAAGAAACTAGGTTTTTGGGATGACTGGACTGACGCTCTAGTGCTACTGCTGAATTATGACCCAGTGCCGTTGACCAAGCGTGGAGGCTGAGGCATAAGACCAAACTGGTTAACCAGCACAGACTGAATCGACGCCAACGCCACCAAGCTGGGTACATCTCCCTAAATAATTTATAAGACAATATGGTATAAAACCCTAATTGTAACATAATTTCTCAATGAATTTTAAAGGGATTCTGATTAGTACAGGATTATGGTATTTGAGTTGGGGTAACGTGGCTCTGGCTGGGGAAGGGTTGCAGGTTGGAGGATTAAATAATCCGGATATTCCACCAGGCATCCTGGAACCGACTCGTCCTACCCTACCGCCTTTACCAACCGCACCGCCAGAACCTCCCGCATCCCTACCCCCACTCACTCCACCTTCCCAACCACCAGAGAATCCCCCACCGGAATTAGGAGTTAGTGTTAAGGTCAAACGCATCGAAGTTTTAGGGAGTACTGTTTTTTCCCCAGCAGAATTAGCAGCAGCTGTGGCTTCTTTTATCGGCAAAGATGCCACCTTTGAAGAACTCTTAGGAATTCGCACGGCCATTACCAAGTTATACACCGATAATGGCTACACCACCTCCGGTGCATTTTTACCATCTCAGGATGTCACAGATGGGGTGGTGAGGATTCAAGTAGTAGAAGGAGGTATCGAACGGATTGATATTCAGGGATTGAAGCATTTACATCCCAGCTACGTGCGATCGCGCCTTAGCTCAGCAACCCAAGCACCGATTAATCTGCGCCGTTTGGAAGAAGCACTGCAACTATTGCAACTAGATCCTCAACTCGAACGGGTGCAGGCAGAACTTTCAGCAGGAACTGTCGCAGGTACAAATGTTTTAACGCTCAAGGTACAGGAAGCTCAACCTTGGCAGATGGCTTTGACCTTGGAAAATCGGGACTCTCCTAGTGTAGGGTCTCTGGGCGGTACTGCCACCCTGAATAATAATAACTTGCTTGGGTTTGGCGATCGCTTGAGTGCAGATTACGGCCTGAGTGAAGGGATCAACCGATACAGCCTCCGCTACGAAATCCCCATTAATCCGCAAAATGGCACCCTCAGTCTGAGCTATAACCGCAGTAAGAGCGAGTTAATTGAGGAACCATTTTCAGTTTTTGACATTAACTCCAACTCTTACACCCTTTCCCTGGGGTTCCGCCAACCCATCGTTCGCACTCCTACTAGCGAATTTGCTCTCGCCTTGTCCCTAGACTTGCGCCAAAGCCAAACCTTTGTATTAGAAGATATTCCTTTTTCCTTTTCGCTAGGGCCAGAGGATGGTAAATCTAGAGTAACAGTAGTGCGGTTTAGCCAAGACTGGCTCAACCGTTCGGCTAACCGAGTTTTAGCAGCGCGATCGCAATTTAGTTTTGGCTTAGATGCTTTTGATGCCACGATCAATGAGAGCGGGGTAGATGGCCGCTTTATGAGTTGGATCGGGCAGTTGCAGTGGGTGCAGGCGTTAGGTGCCGATGCTATTTTGATTGCTCGTGCTGGGGTGCAACTATCTAATGATACGTTGTTACCGTTAGAACAGTTTAGTATTGGTGGGAGAGATACGGTACGGGGCTATCTGCAAAATCAACGAGTTGCTGATAATGGCATTATCGGCTCGTTAGAAGTGCGGTGGCCGATCGTGCGCGATCCGGGGGGAATTGGCACAATTCAGCTTGCGCCTTTTTTTGATATGGGTACAGTTTGGAATCACGAGAGTGAAGTGGGGAGTCCTAGGACGTTAGCCAGTATTGGTTTAGGATTGCGCTGGCAGTTAGAACCTTACCTTTCAGTACAGTTTGATTGGGGCATTCCCCTTATTTCTGTGGAAAATGAAGGGGATAGTTTCCAGGACAATGGAATTACATTTTCAATTCGCTTTCAACCGTTTTAGATCTTATTTGAAAATAAGGAATATCTAATTAATTTGGCTTAGGTACTTATATCGAGATTATATCGGGGGAGAAATCCATTCAAAACTGGGGGCACCACATGTTTCGTCACCATTATCGCTAATTTTTAGGCTCATCATCTCCATAGCGATAGAAACCATACTATGCATACTGTTAACGATGGCATGGTATAAGACTGATGGTGTACCATTAAATGCTTGCTCTAGCTGGAGCAGCATCAATGAATACTGGAGATTGAAGGCGTTATTTAACGTAGCTAGCTGGGAGGATGGCTCGTAATCGCTACTCTTGGGATTTTGCTTGATCGGAAACACATCGTTGTAGTCAACGGTGAAAGGGTCACCCGATGGCTCCTGCTGAGGTTTATCCGTGGGGCTATAATAACGCCCGTACCATATCTCTTTGAAGCGAAAGAAGTGGGCAACTTCTTCAGACTTTTTAAAATAGTCTTCGCTTTCTATAAATATGGATTCATCAGTGCCTTCCCCTTGCTTGATAATTATTTCCAAAGCTTTGTCGGCACTCTCCTTATTAGTAATAACAATCGGCTTGCCATTACTACTCCAGTAATAGTTTTGTTCAATTTGCTTACTGGGATCGCCGCAAAATACAGCGGGTTCTCCAAACTCATCACACATATCATTTAACCTGATGATAATCTCATTATAGAACTCACCAATGGTGACAGCAGGAATATCAATTGCTGCAAATGCCCGGAAAGATACCTCAATCTCTTTCGGTTTTTCAATCTCCAAGAAAGTAGAAATTGCCTCTCGCGAGAAAGCCATTAAATTAATAGGAAAGTTTCGGTCTGTAAAATTCATCGTGAGCGGATAAGTCGGGATGTTATCCTCCCGTAATGACACCTTGCCGCCCAGACTGGAGATAAGATTTCCAACCAGCAGCATATGCAGCATTTCTTCCATCATGACACTACGGATAAGGTTAGCAGCGACATGATTTTTATATCCGTTTTGGTTTTTCTTGATACTCAGCCAAGCTGTCATGTATGGCGGTATTGTTGAAAGTTCCAGTTCCATCGCTTTTTGCAGCAGGGGGAAGATCTCTGATTTCTGTTCGTTGAGTGTCATAGCACTATCCTTGGGCATTGGTTTTCTTGTTGAGATGATCCCCTAGGCGCAAAGCTAGGGCTGTCAAGGTCAAGGTTGGGTTAACAGCGCCGGTTGAGGGGAATGAGGCATTGGAGCAAACATAAAGGTTATCTACGCCATGTACGCGCATATCTGGATCGGTGACGCCAAAGGTTTCACTATCGCTCATGCGCAGCGTACAGGCGGCATGGTCAGCACGCCAAGAAATCGAGGGTTTACCGATCAGAGAAGCATCCATAGCATTAAAAATCTTCTTGACCTGTTTTTGTATGTATTTCATGCGCCTGTCAAAATCATAAGACTGGCTGAAATCAACCAGAGTCTGCGGCATTCCCATCTTATTGATTTTGTCGAAATTGCTAATCCTGTTGTTGCGTTCGCTGAAGATCTCTACCATGCCGTGCAATTCAATCCAATTCTCCCCTTCGATATAATTGTTTATATCGGCATAGTTAAGTCCGGCCTGCATTTTGCTCAGTAGATTGATTTTGGGGGAGCTGGGTGGGTTGATCAGGATAAACTTGCCCTCGGCTTGTTCTTCTTCGCTATCGAAGTGGCGAGAACAAAGCGTGGGGAAATTCATCTCCGACTGCTCTAGCTGCGAATTTTTGGCTCGCTGGCCAGTAAAGATGAAATAGGGATGGGTAACCAAGTTTGCGCCTACAAGATCGCGATCGTTACCGATACCGTTGCGCCAGAACTTATCATATTTTGAACGCAGCAGTAGCTTGCTGGATTCGATCGTCCCAGCAGCGATGATAATGCGCTCAGCTTCAGCGTACAAGGTGTTTGTATTGTTTCTTGTTTTATTGTCATTTTCAAAGTAAGCAACACCTTTGGCAATATTCCCACACTCGGACATGACAACCTTTTCCACTACACTGTTGAGCCTTACCTCTAGATTAGGAAAGCTCCCACTGTCTAACATGTCATCAAGGAAGTTATTGGCAGAGAACCGCGCACCAAAAGGGCAATATTTGCAAGTGCCAGTCGTCTGGCAGGGCGCATGTCTCGAAACCGTATTGGTAATTCCACGTCGAGCAATTGGTAAATGACTGTAAGCTATGCCTGAGGCACGCATAGCCTCAGCCACGGGTTTATCCTCCCATGTGTACGGAAAGGCTGAGAAAGGGTATGTTTGGCTTCTGGGAACGGTTGGGTCTTCAGAATCCCCCGATACTCCAATATAATGTTCAGCCTCACAATAATAAGGTTCTAATTCATTATAGTTAAAAGGCCAGTCTAGATTGCTTCCCGTATTAGAGTAGAGCCTAAAGTCTTCGGGCTTGAGACGGAAAGACCAGCCGCCCCAATGGATAGTCGAACCGCCGTAGGTAATAACCCGAGAACCCATCAGGGGTACTGTAGTTTTCCCAGCATTTATGTTTTCGCCTGGACGATCTCGATCTGGATAGTCAAGGTCATAGTATTTCTCATAAGGTAATTTGCCGGAAAGAATATAATCTTGCCAGATTGCGGCGTCTTGCATTTTTACCTTTTGACCCGCCTCCAGTATCAGAATTGAAGCATTTGGATTTTTACAGAGTAGGCGGTAAGTTAGGGCTGTAGCAGCCACGCCAGAACCAATGATGATGGTTTCAAAGTTATCGGTTGTCATTGTGGTAGTTGACTCTCGAAGGTGCGGTAGGGAGCGGGTTGGCCTGGTATATAAGCACCGCCAATATAGCCACAGTAGTTTTTTGCGCCGAATTTCTTGAAGCCACCTAGCGATAATTGCAACGCTATGAATTCATTGGCAACTACTTGGCGCGTTAAGGCAATGAGCGTTTCGGGTGGCGTTTTGGTTAAGTCTTTATCGGTGAATAGATATTCATAAGCTTTGTCCTCATCATTGCCCTTTTCGGCAATCAGGTCCTTTATTGCCTTTTGGGCAATGCTATAGTATTCGCGATAAATGGGACGCAGATTGATCCGATTAAGCATGAAGCTATAGAGTACCGCCTTATACGGCGTTGGATCTTCCATGTTTTGCCAGAATTTGCCGATATGGACAAAAATCTGCCACATGGTAGCGAATGTTTCATCGCTTAAGGGTTGTAATTCATTGCTGAGCGGATGTTTTGCGTTTTGCTGATACATGCTATTTAGGAAATCTCTGGCTGCAAAATAAAACTCTGTGAGATGGCACCGCGTTCCAATTCCAGCAGAAACCGTGCCCAGTGCGGAAAAATAAAATCTGAGCAATGACCTTGTTTATAGATTTTTGACCGACTCCCTAACTGCCACTCCCTCAATAGAAATTGAGTATGGAATCTGAGATAAAAGTCGAATTATCAATAGGTAACGTTCGCAACGAGTTTAACCTCTACCTTAAGGGGGATGTCAATAGTAATACGCTTCCAATAACAAAATTTTCTTTTTGAGCTAAGTATTACGATGCTTTAATCTAAGGTCAAACCTAGGTACAGAGAGAACTAGAGTTCACTTAAACTCTTTGTAAAGCTTTATGAAGCGAGGGATGAGGTTAGACCCGATGGCCATGTCCAGCTTTGTTGAGATTTTTAGAAGGTGTCCAAATCACTTTGAACCACCTAAACGTTTCAGCCTTTCTTTCAGTCTCTCTAGTTCTTCATTGGCGTCTTGAATAGTAATAGGTACGCCCGACCATGCACTGAGTTCCTGAACTAACCAGTCAATTTCAGGCTCGGTAAGTTGGTTAGAATATCCAGAGATGGCCAGGGGTGTATATTCCTGTTGTCCGGCAATAATTGTGATCTTCGCTGGATAATTAATTATATCATTTTTTACTTTTAACCCTTTAGTTATAACCAAAGAACGCTGGGTATAAATGAGTTTGCGAATATCTTCCTTTTGAATTGGAGCATCCTGACGTTTATACCAAGGCCACAGATAAGTCAAGGAAATCTGTTTTGAGTTGAGATCTATGCGAGTCGATCTGAAAAAAATTGCGAGAACTCCCCATAGTATAACCAAACCAATGCCTAGGAAAGGGATTAAAAATAAAAGTAGTAGGATAAGGCTCCAAGAAAGAAGGGGTAATAAAAATAACCCAGATATAAACAACATGCCAATCAATATCCAGAAGGCGTTTACCACACTTAACTTTTTGGGTGGAATAATAATCTCTACAGTTTCCCCATCTTGCTTCAGTTTAATTTTACTCCCAAACGGCTTTTGTTTAGCCGTCGAGATATTTGTTTTCTGACGAGGATGTTCCAACGCTGCTAGCGCCTCCCCAGCAGATGCTATACGGCGATTCAAACTAGGTTGTGTCATCCACTTCAGCAAATCGATTAAATCTGAACTGAGACTGCCGACTGACTCGAACTGAATTTGTAAATTATCTTGGGATAACTCGGCTGGATGCCTACCTGTGACTAAATAAATTAATGTTGCACCCAAACTGTAAATATCGGAAGCCGGAACATTCCGTCCACCAAATTGTTCTGGTGGCATATATCCGTAGGTGCCAACAATAGTGATAGTGCTACCTTTTCTAGCAGCTAGTGTCTGTACCGAACCAAAATCAACTAAATAAACCTCACCGACACTGTTGCCAGATCTATTGGCCAATAAAATATTACTTGGCTTGATATCTCGGTGGATAACTTGCGGCTGATGCCCGTGGAGGTAACGCAAAATCTCCAGTAGGGCTTTAGCCAGTTGCTTGACTTCTGCTTCGCTAAAGGTTCGTCCACCTTTTAACCATTCCTCTAGGGATTTGGCTGGTATATAGTTTTGTACTAATGCAAATCCTTTACCCATTGATGTGGATACATCAAAATAATCCAGGTAACGGGGAATTGCCGGATGAGAAAGTAGCTGTAAAGTCTGGGCTTCTCGTTCAAATAGCTTCAGGCTATCCCATTGAAAATCTTCCCCAAAAATCAGCAACTTAATCACTACCAACTCTTGGGTTTGTAAGTCCTGCGCCAGCAACGTGCGCCTTCCGGCATTTTTACTTAGCTGTTTCTGGATTGCATAGCGTTCTTTTAAAACTTTACTTGCCATTTTTTGTCGCCCTCTTGAGAACAGTGCTGGTTAATTACTGATTGAATCAATCTCTTCTCTTATTGGGTAATAGGCAAATCTAACCACTCACTTAGTTCCACTGCGATCCAATCAATCTCGGCATCCCTGAGATGGCTAGTAATAAGTTTATATTCCCGCGTTCCTGCCCAGATCTGAATGTTGCGATGAACACCAGATTTTGTATAGTAACCAGCTATAAATCCTAATTTGCAGATAGCCCTCCTTGGACTTGGGGCAAGCTTATTAAGCGAAATTCGCTGCCGATCGATTCGCAGCCTGGTGGGTTTGGGAAACAATTTGATAATTCCCCATATTGGCAAGAAAAATAAACTTATGAGGACAATGCCCCCTATCCCCATGAATAAGTTACTAGGAAAAGAGCCGATAAAAAACGCTCCCACAATCAAAGCTATTCCCATCAAAAATAATTGAAACAAGGGAATGAGAAATAATAACAAAAAGCCTATTAAAAAATAGTTACCAGAAGAAGCGGGAATCCTCATTTCTAAATTATCGCGGTCTTTCTTCAGTTGTACCTTACTATTAGCCGGTTTTGGCAAAACCGATGGTAGCAACTCTATCCTCGGTTCTACCAATGCTTTTAATGCCTTCTCAGCAGAGGTTAAACGGCTGTTTAAATCGGGTTCAGTCATCCACGTCAGCCAGTCAACGAAATCTGAAGTGAGATGAATTTTTGGCTCAAACTTAATTCGTAAATCCTCCTGCGGCAACTCGGCTGGATGCACTCCTGTCACTAAGTAAATTAATGTAGCACCTAAACCATAAAGATCCGAAGCTGGAACAGCCCGTCCGCCAAATTGTTCGGGCGGCATATACCCATAAGTTCCCACTACAGTAATGGTGCTACCTTCTCTCGCGGCTAAAGTTTGAACTGAGCCAAAATCAACTAAGTAAACTTGACCGATATTATTACCATCTGCCGCCGCTAACAGAATATTACTCGGCTTAATATCGCGATGAATCACTGGGGGGTGCTGGCTCTGCAAATAGATCAAGATTTCGAGCAAGGATTGAGCCAGTTGCTTGATTTCAAGTTCGTTAAAATTTCGTCCCCATTCGACCCATTCTGCTAAAGATTTCGCTTCGATATAGCTCTGTACCAGTGCGAACCCTTTAGTCTTACGATTCTGGAATTCAAAGTGGTCTAAGTAACGCGGGATGGCTGGATGGCAAAGTGACTGCAAGGTTTCGGCTTCTCGTTCAAACAGTTTTAGCTCGTCCCATTGGCAATCTGCACCAAAAGTCAGGATTTTGATGGCTACCAACTCCTGAGTTTGTAAGTCCCGCGCCAGTACAGTTTTTCGCCCAGCATTTTTACCTAACTGTCGCTGAATGGCATAACGTTCTTTTAAAACAAGCTCTACCATATTTTCTAATTTAAATATTAAAACTTTTTATTATACTTCGTCCTTTGCCAGAGGTGCTATGGTTCAACCTGAGCTTGTAGAAATCAGAAATTCTGTAGGGGCGGGTTTAGGGATAAA
>DNXU01000296.1:22114-22283 GCA_003505715.1 Cyanobacteria bacterium UBA8803
AATACTCAAGTAAATTTTTTCCGCAATTCCTCAGCGCCTAGGAGTAGTGGCGGGCAAATGAGTAAACCTAACCACTGCCAACCTGTTAGGGGTGCAGTAGAGAAAATTTGCTCTAGGGGTGGGAGATAGATGATGGCAAGGATGAGAACCCACCTGAATCGCGAGGGGC
>DNXU01000297.1:0-12080 GCA_003505715.1 Cyanobacteria bacterium UBA8803
TCCCTCATCCCTCATCCCCTAACCCACCCGGCTGGGTTGGGCAGTTTCAAGCAAGCTGAAGATGGTTCCAGCAAGTTTAGCATTATCCAAATTAGCGTCAGTAAAGTCAGCTCCAGCTAAGTTGGCATCACTTAAGTCGGCATTATCCAAATAGGCTTCATTGAGTTTCGCATAGGCGAGGTTAGCTCGACATAAGCTTGCGCCACTTAGGCTAGCTCTCATCAGGTTGGCTTCAATGAGGTTTGCTCCTGCTAAGTTAGCTCCTCTGAGAGTACCTTCAATAAGATTGATTCCAATCATGTTGCTAATACTTAAGTTCGCACCCCCCAAGTTAGCCCCTCTTAGGTTGGCTTTAATCAGGTTGGCACCACTAAGGTAAGCACCCGTCAAGATGCTATGACTCAGGTCTGCACAACTTAGCTCAGCACCACTTAAATTGGCACCGCTCAAATTGGCATAACGCAAGTTGGCCACCCCTAGTTTGGCACCAATCAAATTGGCATCCTGTAAATTAGCATCCCGCAGGTCAGCATCACTCAGACTGGCAATGATCAAGTCAGCACTACTCAGGTTAGCACCCATCAGGTTAGTATCCCGTAAGTTGGCCTCACTGAGATCCGTATCGTGGAGATTTGCACCAGTTAGGTCAGCATAGCGCAGGTTAACATCTCGCAGGTCAGCACCAGTTAGGTCTGCATCGCGTAAATCCGCCCCTTGGAAATTTCTTTCTCCTGCTGCATAACGCGACCGAAGTTCGTCAGCATCCATAAATATGTTGTGTTGGTAGGGAACTCAGTCAGGACTTACCCCTAATTAGCAATATTCTGTGCAATACAAAACTTATTCAAAATCCTCTACAGAATCTCAAATCTTGATTTTACTCTCCAGAGGGTCTCAACCCGATCGGTTTTAACAGAATCTTTCTAATGCTAGACTTTAGCATTAACTCGATACGCTCCCATCCTACCTCACCGGGCTAGGTTGAGAACTGCCAGCCAAACTGAGGATGGTGCCTTCTAGTTGAGTTTCCTCTAGATTGGCATCTGTAAAGTCAGTTTCAGCTAAGTTAGCGTTTCTTAAGTCGGCCTGACATAAGGATGCCCCCTGTAATTTAGCATGAGCTAGATTAGCTCTATACAATTTAGCATCATTTAAGTTTGCACCCGCTAGATTAGCTTCAATTAGGTTAGCCCCCATCAAGTTTGCACTAATCAAGTTCGCGCCCATCAAGTTCGCACCGATCAGATTGGCAATACTAAGGTTAGCACCACTTAAATTAGCATTACTCAGGTTGGCTTTAATCAAGCTGCTATCACTCAGATAGGCATCACTCAGATAAGCATTGCTCAGGTCAGCACCACTCAAGTCGGCACTAATAAGATTAGCACCAATTAAGTCGGCCTCACTCAGCTTGGCAACACCTAGTTTGGCACCAATCAGGTTAGCATCACGTAAATTGGCACCAATTAGGTCAGCATCGCTCAATTTAGTAAAAATGAGATCGGCATCCGTTAGGTCAGCACCACGTAGATTGGCATCCCGGAGATCGGCATCGCTGAGATTAGCGCCACTGAGATCGGCACCACTCAGATCAGCATCGCGGAGATCGGCACCACTGAGATCGGCACCGCGAAAGTTTCTCTCTCCTGCTGCATAACGCGACCGAATTTCCTTAGCATCCATGGGTTTTGTCATTTGAAAACTTTATTCTAATAGAGTTTGCCCAAAGCTCAGTCCCTGAACTACACACGAGTTCAAATTCTCTAGTGCAAGAAGGCTGCTATGCAATAGGTAGAAGGCTCCAAGGGCAGAAAGCTTGTACAGTAAGCCCTCGTAAAGTACAAGTTCCTCAGCAAAGTTTCAGGAATTGGCCAGAGACACCTTGTAGAAGTTATTAACGTAGTTAGTTTTACTAGAGCTTGTCAAGAATCCAGGAAAGTTTTGACCTCTGTCTCTAGAAATTCCTCCAAGCAATTTAAAGCAGGTGGTTGCAGCCGTTTTGGCAACCACCCTTTTTTTGTGACAGGTGGGGTAAAAACCGCTTTAAACAAATACTCGGTGTTCTAAGCAAGGCATCTGGCGGCGGACTTGTTCTAGGCGAGAGGGGTTAATTTCCGCGATCGCTACTCCTGGTTTATCACCAGCATCGGCTAGGATAACGCCCCAAGGATCGATAATCATAGCGTGTCCGTGGGTTTGACGCATGGCATAGTGGATTCCTGTTTGGGCAGGCGCAATGACATAGCAGGTGTTTTCAATTGCTCTGGCTTGGAGGAGAACTTGCCAGTGATCTTTACCCGTGTAGGCTGTGAAAGCCGCAGGGACGAACAAAATATCAGCGCCTTTGTGGGCTAAGTGGCGGTAAAGTTCAGGAAAGCGGACATCATAACACACTGAAAGTCCCAAATTGCCTAGCGTTTCCGAGTAGTAAACGGGCGGCCATTGGGTACCGGACATGACGGTGCTGGATTCCTGATAGGTGTTGCCGTCAGGCACATTGACATCAAATAGATGAACTTTCTGATAACGGGCGATTTCAGTGCCGTTGGGAGCGACGAGTAGGGCAGTATTGTAGACTTTAGTGCTGTTTACAGGCACGGGGAAGCCACCACCCAGGATGGTGACTTGAAAGCGCTGTGCCATGGTCTTGAGGAATTTTTCACTCTTGAGGGCGATCGCTTCGGCCTGAGCAATTTTATCTTCTTCTTTACCCAAGAAGGAGAAGTTTTCAGGCAAGCCTACCAGTTCGGCACCCTGACGCACCGCCAATTCGATCAGTTCTTCCGCCTCAACCAGATTTTTTTCTAGGTCGGGCAGACTAGTCATTTGAAGGGCAGCAGCAAGATAGGACTTCATTGGCTTACATCAGGACGGACAGTTGCACTGAATAGTTGTTTTGGAAACTAACTATACCAGGCAAAGCCGTTCATTTGCTACATCTAATCTGAAATATGGAGAGAGCGAGAGGATTTGGGAGATTTGGAAGTCATTCTGAAGACAGATACAGCTAGCGAAATATATAGGTTAATCTTCCTTGGAAAAGGCAAAGGCTGATAATACTCTTAGAGGAGGAAAATGTAAAGATATGTAAATTTTATCCCTATATTGGGGTTAGCAGTCCGGAATTTGAAACAAAAATCAACTGGAGACGTCCTTCAAAAAAGGAAGGTGGCTAGCTTTCTCAGGGTGCTGTGGTAGAAAATGCCTTCTAGTGCTTATCAGAAATGCTGATTCAGCTTACTTCAGTTCATGACGGGTGCCAAGCTCCACAGTAAGTTGGTGAAGTTTACCTAAACAACCAACAGCTCTTCTCAAGCCAACCCAATGTTTGAGCATCTGTAATGAGGATGGCTCTTTTGATTTCGGATTGAGCGTGACCAAAAATTGGGTTTTGCCTTTATCTAGTAAGCAAAAGAGGAAATGTTAAGATGAGTCTAATTCGGGACATTGCTCAGCAAGCGCTAATGACGGGTTATCTGACGTTGGAAGCTGAAAGCCAACTGCGCCAGCTTTTATCAATGAAGTACGATGGCGAAGACTTTAAGGCTTTTATAAGATTGCAGCAGGAGACGATGGAAGGTAGAGTCAAGCAAGAGTCTCGGGAATTGCTCTACTCTAGCCTTGTCAATCCGGAGGTAGTGATGGCCTCTTAATTAATACGGAGTCTTAGGAATCACCGTCCTAGAAGGACGGTGATGATGTCAACTAGACAATAATTTTTTCCCGCAGTATTAGGGCAAACGCCTTCGCTTCACTTTTATCCTGCGGCCAACCCCTAGCTTGAGTTACCGTACCTGTTGCCGTAGTAATAACTATGGTCGGGAACCCAGCCAGCCCTAAGTAGGCAATGCCAATTCCCAATACTAAGACTATAAATGCAGTTATCTTACCCATTAAGCTGCCGAAAAAGAGAGTCTTAATCAGAAAGGGTAATAATAAGCCAAGAGTGCCTGCAATAATTGCGATCCAAGACTTCTGCTTGTAAAAGCGTACTGAACTAATCTGATGCAGAGGAATTTCTTTTCTAGAACCACTGCTAAATAAATTTTTATCGCTGGAGAATATAACTTGATGATTGGTTATCGTACCGAACTTATTACCGATCAGGGTTTGATCTTCTTGGTATTTAGGCATATAAGGTAGATTTTTGCTCCTCACCAACTCGCTCGATTCTAACCTCGCCATTGGTCAGTTGTCAGTTGGTAGGTGGGTTTAGGAGTTCAGGAATTCCTTGTTGCCTTAACTGCTGACACTATTACCGAAGGCTCATAACGGTAATAGCTAAAACAGCCAACCCCAATAACAGAGAAGTCAGCCAATCTCCCCAGCGCACGTAAAGCGTCTGAGTTTGCCGCCGATAAACTGTATCAGCATGAATTTCATAAGTGTTAATCCCAGAGAGCCATCGGGTTCTACCGTGGGGATCTATGATGCCAGAATAACCCGTATTTGTAGCTCGCACCGCCCAGCGATCGCTCTCAATGGCTCGCATCACATCTTGAGCATGGTGCTGGGCTGGCATGGTTTCACTGTAATGGGCATTATTAGAAGCAGTGAGAATAAACTCTCCCCCCTTTGCAGCTTGACGCCGGAAATGCTCGGCAAAAGTTGAATCGTAGCAGATGCCTACAATTGCTCGACCCCAGGGTGTCTCAAAAATTTGGGCTGGCTTCCCAGCAACTAAGTGAGCATCTAAGGGAGAAAGTCGGTTAATCAAACGTCCCACTACTGGCTCAAAGGGAATATATTCCCCTAAAGGTACTAGCTTGACTTTATTGTAGCGGCTCAAGGTTTTACCCGTACCACTAACTGTAAATAGACTATTGGTAAAGCCCAACCCTTCGGCTACGCTCAGGGTAGACCCTTCTTCGGCTACGCTCAGGGTAGACCCTTCTTGCCCCAAAGCTCCTACCCAGGCCAGAACACCCTTATTTAAAATGGCTGAGTAGAAAGAACTGCGATCGCGTACCTGCTCTTCCCAGATAAAGGGTAACGCTGTTTCTGGAGTTAGAACGGCTTGAACGCCTTCATCTGCCAAATTATTGTAGCCTGTAGTATACCCTTCAATGGCTCGACGCCAGCCTGCGGGGTACAGCTTAATCTGATTGGGGATGTTGCCCTGAATAATGCCAACCTTTAGTGCTGTCTCGGTTGGCTGAATTAAGGGACGGCTGTAGAGTCCGAATCCGATCAGGTGCGAGACTAGCAGTAGGGCAATACCTAGGCTCAGGTAGACGATCGGGTGTGGGGATGCAAGGGTGACTTTCTCTGCCTCTCCTCCAATTCCCCTTTCCCTTGTACCCAATTCTCTACCATGCTGATAGTGCATCCCAGCTTCAGCCATCAACCCGTTGACTGCCACAATTGCTGCTGTCACCATCTGAGGACCTGATAGCTGACCGAGGTGCAGGATGATAAGGTTATGAGGACTTTGAGTATAGGATAAGGAAGACCACCAGAGAGAGCCAGCACTCCAAATTGCCTCTAAAAGACACCATAATGTGGTGCCAATTAAGACCCGAGTTAGAGCGCTGAATGCTGAGTTGAATTGAGATTTTTTAAGGACGAATTTAAGGTTATTCAAAAAAGTCATCCCTGCTGCCCACAGAGCAACTAAGATGGCTCCCCAAAGGGTGATGAAAGTCCAGCAGAAAAGAGCGATGGCGATACTTAAAAGCCACGGCACTCCCATCCAATCCATGGGATGAATGCCAGTAATCCAAGACAGGGCTAAGCCGTGGTAACCTATACCCCAGAGTAGACCGTAAAAACTAGAGCGTTTCACACTCTTTGCTGTGGCCACTAAGAACCAAAGGGGCACCAAAGCAATCCAGGCCAGCGGCCAAGCCTGTACAGGAGCAGGTGTCAGTCCCATTAAGATACCGCCGCTTATAGCAGTTATCACTTGCGTGAAGTACAAGTTTTTGTTCATAGTTCATGGTTCATGGTTCATAGCCTCTCCTTGAACTGCTGTGTTCCCTATTGAAGAGTTCGCCTTTCCCTCTAATTTAGTCGAGTAAATATTCCGGGCAATCCCTGCCAGGGGTGAAATAGTAGTTTAAGATTCTCACCTTGCTCCTAGCCAACCCATGAACTTACGTGTGTGGCTAGTTACCGGTATGACCATTGCCATACCGCTAGCTTGCATTGCTCTGGTTGTATTCTTGATGAGCGATCGACCTCATGAATCCATGATGAGGAAAAAGCGCCCTCGGCCAGCGCGGCACCAGCCACAGCCATTGATTGTTAACCCAGTGCCTGTGGATTATAGCAAAGGTTTCATGTTTATAGTGTTCCGTACTCCCCACTCTCCCACACTTAAATAAACTTATATAAAGATTATGAGTGGTTTACCTTAATATAGGGCACAACTTTCTCGTTAAATCTGAGGAAATGCGTTCTTTCTTGTTATTATGTATTAAATCGTTAAGTTCAATATTTTTCCTCGATTAAATGTTGCTCTTTTGATACTTATCCCTTTAATATGGGGAGTTGCTAAATCAAAAATTCCCAAACCCCTGTTGCTGGGTTACACCAATTGCCATTCTCTGTTGGAGCTATTTTGAAGACTCTGCGAAGAAGGTGCAAAGGGTAAGTTCAGTAGCATAGAATAGTTTTTCGAGGGTGCTTGGGCTAGAGGATCGTGTTAGGATGTGAGCGCGTTTATACAGCCAGCTCGGAAACGAGCGCAGTTTCGCGTGGCTCTATCTAATAAAATAGGGAGAAGAGAGTAGGGACAGGGGAAGAAAGAATTTTCATTCTTCCTTGTGAGCAGCAGCTCATGGTATCTAATATGCCTGGGATGTTGTCAAGCCAAGGTTAGGAAGACCAGATGCCTAAAGCCTTGCCGTAAGGCTACAGCCTCGATAAAAGGAATTCAAAGCCAGTATGAGAAGAGAGCATTGGGGAGTAAAGATTGGCTCGTTCCTCCCAGGGAGGGAGTAAGACAAAGGACTTAACTTTATATAAGTAAATGTATCTACCCTTGTTCCTAATAGGAACTCCGTGGATAGCTTCTCCTGAAACCAGCTGTTGCTCAGGCAAAGGATACCCACTCTAAAAATCTAGACAAACCTAAATCACCAGACTAAACAGTGCTATCTGCGATTTGAGGAAACGAAATCGTGCCTTCCACCATAAGTGCCCGAAGACTTAGTGCAACTCTTACTCATGAACTCACTAAGCACAGGAAAGTGTACTTTGTCACAAATCTAACCACTCAAAGGAACACTTCCCGAACTCGATCGCCAGTCAAGCCTGTAACTTTCTTACTCTGGTAGCGTTTGCAGACGCACAATCGCTCAAAAGCGCGGCACAGTGTCCCTGGCTAAATCAGAGTCGCTAGCTAAATCAGAAATAAAACAGCTAAGCTGCCTAATCCTGCTAGTTTAGCACAAATAAGTTCCCCAAGAAAGGCCAATAAATTATTGCCAATGTCTAATCCATTACCCCATGCGTCAGACAGGAAGTAGCCATGTGTGAACTATTACGAGCAGTTTTTGATATTGATGAAAAAGACGATCTGCACCAGTTGCTCGAACACTTACGTGCCGATGGAGGGCGGTACTTCCTAAGAAATCAAATCCTGCAAGCGTTTGAGGATTACTGCCACACCTACCAAAAGCCAGCTTACTTTTACCACGCCTCTGCTTTAGGCGAACTCATTCGCTACACCCATGAAATTATTTTGGACGAGGAGAGCGTTTGGTTTATTGTCCGGCCTAAAATTGCTTCTCAAGATGTCTGTCGTTTAGCAGCAGATCTTAGCAGTTTTGAGGCAATGCCAGTACAGGCACTACTAAGCTTGCGCGATCGCTTCGTTGCCAGCAACACTGCTGCTCCTCCCTACTTTGGTAATGTATTAGAAATTGACTTTCGTCCCTTTTATGCCTCCTCTCTCACGATTCGCGATCCCAGAAATATTGGCAAAGGGATAGAGTTTCTCCACCGTTACCTATCACAGCAGCTCTTTACCGAGAGTAAGCGAGACAAAACTTGGCTTGAGGCTTTTCTAGACATTTTGGGGTCTTTAAAGTATAATCAAACACCACTACTGCTCAACGAGCAGATTCGTTCCACTACTGAGTTATCCAAACAAGTTAAACAAGCATTAGCCTTTGTTAGCCAGCGTCCCAGCGATGAGCCTTACGAAAATTTACGCTCAAAACTGCAAGTTTTAGGCTTTGAACCTGGTTGGGGTAATACAGCTAGTCGGGTGCGAGAAACCCTAGAATTGCTTGATCGCCTGATTGACTTGCCGGATCATGCTGTATTAGAAGCGTTTATTTCCCGCATTCCCCTAATTTTTCGCGTCGTCCTAGTTTCCGTCCAT
The DNA here is from genome assembly GCA_003505715.1 of Cyanobacteria bacterium UBA8803. GTDB lineage: Bacteria > Cyanobacteriota > Cyanobacteriia > Cyanobacteriales > Coleofasciculaceae > UBA8803. The sequence goes on from DNXU01000297.1 coordinate 8,333, forward strand.
GGTTGGGTAGGTCAAGAGGATGTCTTAGGCCGCGCTCAGACTGCTGGCCAAGTTGTCTACGTCCTCGATCAAGCTCGGAGTTTAGAAAAACAGCTCCAGGAAGATATTAAGTTGGCTGGGCTAGATTTAGTGGGCGTTCAGCCAAAGGTAATCGTTCTGACTCGCCTGATTCCTAATAGCGAAGGAACGCTCTCCCACCAACGTCTCGAAAAAATCCAAGATACAGAAAACGCCTGGATTTTGCGAGTTCCTTTCCTCGAATTCAATCCCAAGGTTACTCAAAACTGGATTTCACGGTCGGAAATTTGGCCTTACCTGGAAACCTTTGCTCTAGAGGCAGAATCGGAATTGCTGGCAGAATTTCAGGGACGCCCAGATCTGATCGTTGGCAACTATTCAGATGGCAATTTAGTCGCATTTTTACTAGCGAAACGATTAAAGGCAACCCAATGCAGTATTGCCCACGTTTTGGAAAAACCACGATATTTATTCAGTAGCTTGTACTGGCAAGACCTAGAAGATCAATACCACTTTTCGCTGCAATTCACCGCTGATTTGCTCGGCATGAATGGAGCAGACTTCATTATTGCCAGCACTTATGAAGAAATTGTGGGCACCCCCGAACAGTTAGGGCAGTATGAGTCTTACAAATATTTCACCATGCCCCGTCTGTATCATGTCGTTGATGGCATAGATCTTTTTAGCGCTAAATTTAATGTGTTGCCGCCTGGGGTGAATGAAAGCGTGTTCTTTCCTTACACTCAGAATCCAGACCTAAGAACGGAACGCGAGCAGGTTCAAGAATTACTCTTTACCCGTGAAGACCCCCAGATTGTTGGTTATCTGGAGGACACCACCAACCGACCGATCTTGGCATTATCTCCTCTCATTCCCAGTAAGAATCTCACAGGTTTGGCAGAAGCATTTGGCAAAAACCAAGAATTGCAGGCAGCTTGCAACCTAATTCTGGTAACGGGCAAAGTTCGTTCAGAGAATCCGCGAGACCCAGAAGAAACCGGAGAAATCGAGAAGCTCCACCAGATTATTAACCAGTACAATCTTCAGGGGAAAATTCGCTGGCTAGGTCTGCGTCTCACCACACCCGAAATTGGCGAAGTTTACCGGGTAATTGCTGATTGTGGCGGTATTTACGTCCAACCCGCTCGCTTTGAAGCGTTCGGCCTAACAATCTTAGAAGCAATGATTTCTGGTTTGCCCACATTTGCCACCCAATTTGGTGGCCCCTCAGAAATCATTAAGGATGGCGAAAACGGATTTCACATTAATCCAACGGACTTGGAAGGAACAGCTCAGAAAATTATCCAATTTATTTCTCAATGCAACCAAGACCCTAAAGAGTGGCAAAAGATATCAGAGCGTGGCATTAAGCTAGTTCGTGATAAATACAACTGGTCTAGCCACACCAAACACCTGCTAGGTTTGGCGAAAATGTACAGTTTCTGGAACTACGGTTCTTTCAAAAACCGAGAAGCCCTGTTGCGCTATTTAGAAGCCTTATTCTATTTGTGCTACAAACCCAGAGCCGAACAGTTGTTACAGGAACACATGCAGCGTAATAGCTAATAGCCAACTTCCATGAACAATGAACAATGAACAATGAACAATAAACAATGAACAAAGAGCAAAATTGCCATTTTACCTATACTGACTGGTCTGTTATCGAGACCCAATTTACTCCGAATCAATTGCATCATAAAGAAACCGTTTTCACCATAGGAAACGGTTATCTAGGTACGCGGGGCAGCTTTGAGGAAGGCTATCCAGGAGCCATGAGTGCTACCTTACTCCAAGGCGTCTACGACGATGTTCCCATCGTGCATACTGAACTGGCAAACTGCCCAGATTGGCTGCCACTCGTGGTTACTGTCAATGGCGATCGCTTCCGCCTCGACCAAGGGGAAATTCTGAGCTACAGGCGTCAGCTTGACCTGCGCCGAGGTCTGCTCTCGCGAGATGTGCGCTGGCGCAGTCGCTCAGGCTATACGGTAGACATTCACTTAGAACGCTTTGCCAGCTTAGTCGATCAGCACGTACTGGTCGTTCGCTGCCAGGTGACGCCTTTGGATTTTGAGGGCACGATTGAAGTCCAGGCGAGCATCAATGGTTACCCAGACAACCAGGGCGTGATGCACTGGGAATGGATCAACCAAGGTGAGACGACTTCAGATCAGAACGTTCACTCGACTTGGTTGCACCTGCGTACCCGCAACTCTGGCATCGAACTGGGCATGGCGACTCAGCTAACTGTATCGGATGCCAGTGCCTCCGTGCGCGTAACCGGATGTCAAGGTTACCCCAGTTTGGCAGCAACATGCCCCATTCAATCTGGACAAACGGTCACCTTAGAGAAGCTAGTAACCGTCTTCACCTCACGAGAAGTTGAGTTACCCGCTCAAGCAGCCCAAGACAAACTCAAAGAAATTGGCAGTTACACTAGCCTGCTGTTAGCTCAGGAAGAGGCTTGGGCTACACTGTGGCAAGGAAGTGATGTGATAATTGAGGGCGATATCAAAGCCCAACTGGCAATTCGCTATAACCTGTTTCAGGTACTTATCAGCGCGTCAGCTAATGATGATACCGTCAGCATCCCGGCCAAAACCCTATCGGGTTTTGCCTATCGCGGTCACGTCTTTTGGGATACGGAAATTTTTATCCTGCCCTTCCTAATTTTCACCCAACCCGCTCTAGCACGGAATTTGCTGACCTACCGCTACCATACTCTCGAAGGAGCGCGGCGCAAAGCAAGAAACTCCGGCTACAAAGGAGCGATGTTTGCCTGGGAAAGCGCTGGTACAGGAGACGAAGTTACTCCCCGTTGGGTACCACCACCAGATGATAGCGGTGCGGAACTGGTGCGGATCTGGTGTGGCGATCGCGAACTTCACATTAATAGTGATGTAGCCTACGCAGTCTGGCAGTACTGGCAAGTGACTGGCGACGACGACTGGATGCGTGAGTATGGAGCTGAGATTGTTTTAGATACGGCAGTCTACTGGGGCAGTCGGGTCGAGTGGAATCCTAAGCAGGAATATTACGAGATCCGCGAAGTTATCGGCACGGATGAGTATCACGAACACGTCAGCAACAATGCTTTTACTAACCGACTAGTACAATGGCATCTGGAAAAGGCTTTAGCCGTGTTAGACTGGCTGCGCAGCCGCTATCCAGATCGGGCTGCTCAACTGGAGGAGAAACTTCAAGTCACCTTAGAACGACAAGCACGCTGGCGCGACATCATCAGCCATTTATGGATTCCGTACAACCCGGAAACTGGGATCATCGAGCAGTGCGAGGGATTTTTCAAGCTTGAAGATATCAACCTAGCCGATTACGAGCCGAGAACTCGCTCGATGCAGGCGATCCTGGGCATTGAAGGAGCCAACAAGCGGCAGGTACTCAAGCAGCCTGATGTTTTAATGCTCCTGTATTTGCTGCGGGAGTCACCGGGAAGTTTTCAGGATCGACAAACCCTCAAAAAGAACTGGGACTATTATGCGCCCCGCACTGATATAACCTACGGTTCTTCCCTCGGCCCAGCCATTCACGCTGCTTTAGCCTCGTACCTCAATCAATCAGTAGAAGCCTACGAACGCTTTATGCAAGCAGCATTAGTAGATCTAGAAGATACGCGGGGTAACGCCAAGGAGGGAATTCACGCCGCCTCCGCTGGTGGAGTATGGCAGGCGATCGCTTTCGGCTTCGGCGGCGTTCGGACTAGTAACGGTTA
>DNXU01000297.1:12093-14884 GCA_003505715.1 Cyanobacteria bacterium UBA8803
CACACTTACCCCCTGGCTGGACGCGACTAAAGTTTAAACTACAGTGGCGCGGTCAGTGGTATGAGTTCGATCTGCGGTCAGAACAGGGAATTGGAAACGGAAAAGTTGAACAGTGGGAGAGTAGAAAAATGGAAGGAATCATGTCATCAAACTCTCCTGAGATCCGGGGAGTCATCTTTGACCTAGATGGAGTGCTGACTGAAACTGCCGAATACCACTACCGAGGTTGGCAGCGGCTAGCAGACGAAGAAGGCATTCCCTTTGACCGACAGGCTAATGAGGCCATGCGAGGACTATCCCGACGAGATTCGCTACTCCATTTGCTAGATGGCCTACCGCGCACGGAAGAACAAATGGAAGAGATGATGGAGCGCAAGAATGGCTACTATCTGGAATTCATCAAGGAAATCAGCTCGGGTGATTTACTACCTGGAGCCGCTGAATTGTTGCACGAACTGCGCTCTGCTGGAATTAAAGTCGCGATTGGCTCAGCCAGCAAAAATGCCAAGGACTTGATCCAACGCCTAGGTATTGCTGACCTAGTCGATGCCATTTCCGATGGCTATAGTGTAACCCGCTCTAAGCCAGCACCGGATCTGTTCCTCCACGCAGCGGCTCAATTAGGTCTTGCACCCGCCCAGTGTGTGGTGGTAGAAGATGCGGCTTCCGGTGTTGAAGCAGCTTTGGCAGCGGGTATGCGGGCAGTAGGTCTTGGACCTGCTGAGCGGGTTGGCGCAGCCCACATGGTTCTGCCGAGTTTGGCAGGAGTACGTTGGGAGGATATTCTGGCTAAATTGAGCCAACCCCAGCTTACTCCTGAACCCCAGATGAGATAGGTGTATTCTCTCCAGGCGGGGTAACAACGGTACAGTATCTGAGGATACGTTAAAGAGAAAGGGCTGGCACGAAGTAGGGGGAATAGTTCTCTGCGTGCAAGCCCTTTACTTTATGTGGTTTCTGTTGGAGGTGTTTCTCGATTGTCTTCTGTAGCTGTGATTTTTGACATCCGCAATAGTTATGAATGCATTTGCGCTAGTTGGCGGATGTCAGGTACATCTCAAGGAGTGTAAAACATGGCCTAACACCAAATCCACTTGGATAAACCCTTTTTATATAGCAGTTACTTTTTATATAAGAGTTAGCTCTTCAGCTATTAGTTTTTTATCGCCCTGGCTCAATCTAGGTTTAAATTTTATTATCCATATAGAGAATAAAATCCGCTAATTGGCGTAGCAGATTTGCAACATATTACTGGTGACATAATCTCTGAAAAAAGCAGAAAATTTAACAGTGGATCTCTTGCAAACTTCGGAACTTTTCCGTAATCGCAGGGATCAAGATTGTATTCAACATTTGATAATACTCGACAAACTCTGAATGAACGCCTCTATCAAAAAAATAAGTTCTTGGTTCTTAATGTTAGCTTTTACCTCGGCAGGTATGGCTGTTTTGTTAGTTTCTATAACAATAATGACTATAGAAAAGGCTGTAGCAGCTTTTTGGCCAAAATCAGAAAACCAAAATGGTAATTCCCCCTTAAATCTCGGTAGAGATATTTCCTGATCAGACCAGATTAACGATCTTTCTTGAAAATAGGGATAACAAATGAGGGAGTGAGAGTTTTGAATTAAAGGAGAGGAGACTCCAGACTCCGGATGAGGGGAGAATCCTTTTCATCGCTTGGTTCGCTATCTGCGCGTGAGTGGCTGTATGAAACTAAGAGAAGGATATTACTGACCAATGAGGGGTCAAACCCCTCAATCTCTTGGAGCAGGGGAACTCCTGGAGTAGCTGAAGAAAAAAGGCAAGATGGATGCTAATGCACCCGTCCTAGTAAGCGCTCGGAGTATAAAAAGGCTAAGATTGAGATGCGAAGAACCTAACGCCTGATTGGCAAACGTTATCCTAGAAAAGGAAAACATGGGGAGTCATCTGCTCTAACCAACTCCTTTATAGTTCAGGCACGAAGCAACGATGATTGAACTCCTAGCCGTACTCTCAGCGGCAGCAGCAGCAGGGATGAGGATCGCCCTGCCTCTACTAGTCATTGGTTTGTTGCAAAGTGGTAACCTCTGGAGTGAAATCCCGTTGCTGTCTCAGATTCATCCCTCAGTCTTAGTGGGTATCCTGACGAGTTGGTCATTGTTTGAGCTATTTGCTTCCAAAAAGCTGTTAGGACAGCGGATATTGCAAAGCGTTCAGCTGATCTTTAGTCCAGTGGTGGGAGCCATTATGGGCATCGCTGTAGCTCGATTTGCTCAAGCCCCCCCTACCTTTGTCTGGATAGTCGGTATTACTAGCAGTTTATTAGCCTTGGTTCTCCAACTCGTGCAAGCTGGCTGGTTCTTCCGTTTGCGAGGCTTACCGCTATGGGTTGTTTTTATTCAAGATGTATTGTGCGTGGCTTTAGTGATCTTGGCCTTTGATGCACCAGAACAAGGAGGATTAATCGCTTTACTCCTATTGTGGCTAGCGATTCGCAGCTCTAAACAGTGGCATCGTTGGTATAAGGGTCACAAACGTTCTCAAAGAAATCATCACCTGCGCGGCCACATGCCAGATTAAATTGTTGTTGGTTGTTGGTTGTTTGTTATTGGTTGTTTGTTGTTTGTTGTTTGTTGTTTGTTGTTGGTTATTGGTTGTTTGTTATTGGTTGTTGGTTGTTTGTTGTTGGTTGTTTGTTGTTGGTTATTGGTTGTTTGTTATTGGTTTTTGTTGTTGGTTTTTGTTGTTTGCAGGAAAGCCAATTACCAATTACCAATTACCAATAACAAACAACAAACAACCAACA
>DNXU01000624.1 GCA_003505715.1 Cyanobacteria bacterium UBA8803
TATTTTCGTTTTATCGAGTGGTTGAACCATAATCGGGACGTATTAGTGGCTTACAAAGCTAGTTTGGGATTTGTTTTGGCTTGAAATTTGTTTAAGTCCCGATAAGAAAAACTAATTTATACTGCCAAATGCTTACTAGGTCAGGAATTACCCATTACCCATTACCCATTACCAAAGGCTTTTCTGAGCCACTTAACCGACATTAGTCAACTTCTCAAATATCCCCCCCACTTCAGCATCAGTAGCAAAATCTCCAGCTTCTGCTTCTGCAATACCCTGGTGAATCTCTTTAAGTTGCCACTGGTGGATTTCCAGATACAGAGAAATGGCTTCATTAATGATGTAGCTCAGATTTCGCTCCATACTGGCAGCGAGTGCATCAAGGGCAACTCTCTTTTCGTTATCGAGTCGAAATGTAACGTTATTTTTACTCATCTGATTACTACAAGCCATGAAACAGACTCACCTGCGCACCATTATGCAATATTTTGCAAGATATTGCCAGCTGAAGGGGTGAGGAGTAAGCAGAAAACTTGATAAATCAAGCTTTCTAATTCTACTTGGTGGGGAAGACGCCTATGGCAGATTGGATGATATCGGAAAGGATATTATTCAACAATACAAGGAATACCGCGATATCTTAAAGTCAAGTTTGGTTTTTGAGGCGATAGGTTAACTGGCCGACGAACTCTGTAATTGACACCCATAAACCTGGCATTAAGGGAAGTTTCAACTGTTTCCACGGTATGGGGGATATGTTCGTAGAATGCGCCGCGATAAGAGAGTTGCATAAATGTGCTTCCTGGATTCCTTACACTTTTAATAGTCAGGGATTAACCCGCTCCATTAAGTGCGCTAAATCCAGGAAATTGGTGATTTTACTCTAGATAAAGAGTGATGCATCTCTAGAAAACTAGTGATGTTTATCTAGATAAATGGTGATTCAGCTCCACACAAGTTATGACTCATATCACAGCTAAACGTCCCGGTATGGTTTTATCATCATTGCAGGTCTAGTTTCCAAGATCCCAATGTACCAGAGTCACCAATAGCACAATCGTTAATAGTAAGCCGCCACGTACCTGCTGCTGATAGACCGAAAAACGCTCTTAAGGAATCACTAGAGGTGTAGTCTCCACTGGGAATGACGGCATTACGATCGGCGATCGCGTCAAAAGCACAACTGTTGCGATCGTTAAAGCTGTAATTGCCATCAAGATTGCTGCTATACCCACTAGCAGAGAACTGGGGTTGACCGGGTCGCTTGAACAGATCGACAACCGTTTCCGTCTCCAAGTGACGCAACTGTACGACTAGGTCACCAACCCAAGTATGGACGAATTCATAAAGCGTTACAGTTACCTCAGTGAGCCTGAAGTTATCGGTAACGATAATGTCATCCTGAAAACTATCCCGGCCATCAGGGATATCGCCACCACGACCATAAAAGGTTTTTAGACAAGTGGTTATTGTTTCTGTCGCAATACTGACCGCTATGTTTTGTTTGTTTGAGATTAGTTGAGTCATAACTTAATTGTTCCTGAAAAAAATATTTTGTTGACAGTTTGCTAATTTAAAGGGCAATAACCTTCGCTCAATGCCATGAAACCAAAGCCTTCGGCCACCTTAATAGCCATAATGCTGCCCTTCATTTTTTTCGATAGAATTGTTGGCAGTGTTGAGGTATTACACCCTTGCCACTGCCAGATTCTCTACCGCTAATCTGCTGCCACTGCCCACTTCCTACCTTTAACCTAGATATTTCTCTCGTGAAAAGAGATGGATCGTGGTCAGCAATAATAATTATTGCTTTGGTTAAGTTTTCCAAACTTTATGCCTTGGCAACTGAGTATTTTTACTGAAATACTTGGCAGTAGTTATATATACATTTTTGTCAGTAATACAGACGTAATAAGTTCTCCCCAAAGTAATAAATCTTTCGACAAAGCTTAGCTCACTGCAACCCAAGTAACCATCTACCTTGAGGTGTAGGGAGATGGTTTAGTTGTAATACTGTAATACAGCGAAAAGGGGGCTGAAGGATGAGGGATGGGTGATAAGGGAGTGATATCATGTCCGCTAGCATCTTTCCTTCTATAAAAAGGTTCGTAGTAACCGGACACGATATAAGGGATGAGGGGTGTGGGGTGTTGGCCAATTTTCCCTACACCCTACACCCTATCTCCTTATTAAACTTTTGGAGTGTCACTCAATCCTCAATCTGAATCTCCCCTTTCCAAACTTTCTCTTGGAGAGTTCTGAGCAGCTCGCACTCTTCAGTGGTTACCTTTTTATCGGCATAGACAGCATTCATAATCTGCTCTCGCTCATCACGGGAGAGCTTGCCATCTGCTAAGGCACGATCGACCATAGCTTTAATTTTTGTGAATTCCATATAGATGACTAGGTCACTAAATACTTAATTAATCGATGCTATTAATAATTTAATCCTCAATAAGCATTGGTGTGGCAATTTTTTAGGTTTTTATAGGCTTATTGTGAAGAATCGCTAATCCGAAAATAGGGATGAACCATGAGGAGGAGAATCATTTTCATTTCTTCTTAATCTAACCTAGGTATAAATTAAGAACGGTTACATATCGTAACTCAAATTCTTCAATACTTTCTAACTACGAAGGAATCATCCCCTTGGTGAGACTCCCTTAACTCCTGAGCTTTCTTTATGGCTGCTGGGAAATTGGGATAGGGGCCTGCCCATAGATATGCCTTAACCAACTCATCCTCTCCGGCTAGCGAACCATAAACTATATAATAAACACCATAAAGCTCGTTAGTATCTCCCATAATTTTAGTTAGCATGGACGTTTCTCCCTGATTGGACTAACCAACAAGATTAAATCCTAGTTTGGCTATAAAAAATAGTTTCTTTAAGTTATTCATTAGTACCAAGCCAGCTAAATTTTCACTTCAGTAGATGGCATCACCCTACCGGATGATTTGGGTAAATTATTCAAGGGTGTATCTAATGAAGATAAGCTATAAACTGAATTGCATAGGGAAGACAGCCCAGAAATTGCCGATCCCAATAGCGCTGAGTCCCCTTAAACTAAGGTGAGGATTTTATAGGTCAATCATGTTCCCAACTATTGCCCTAATTGCCCACGATCGCGAAAAAGAGGCGATCGCGAACTTTGCCAAGCAACACGCCTCCATCCTCTCGCGTTACAAGTTGATTGCCACCGGAACTACCGGACAACGCATTCAACAAGCCACTAACTTAAAGATCGAGCCGATGTTGTCTGGCCCGATGGGGGGAGATGCCCAGATTGCGGCTGAAGTAGCTGGAGGTAAGGTAATTGCTGTCATCTTCCTGATCGATCCCCTCTACGCACAACCCCATGAACCCGATATCCAGGCACTTCTGCGGATCTGCAACGTTCACAACGTCCCTCTTGCTACTAATCTCGCTACCGCCGAGGCAATTGTAGCCAGGTTAGTTCAAAACCGTCTGGCTTACCTGATTTTTAACCCAGTTTCAGGTCAAGGCAATCCCGATCAGGAGCTAGCCTTAATTCAGGAACTGTTAGAACCCAAAATTCACCTATATATTCACTTGACCACCCCAGATACAAATCCCGCAGAGTTAGTTCAACAAGCGATCGCCATCGGGGTAGATCTGATTATCGCTTCTGGTGGGGACGGTACAGTCTCAGCCGTAGCGGGAGCTGCGATCGGCAGTGGGATACCCTTAGGGGTAATTTCTAGGGGAACCGCTAATGCCTTTGCCTCTGCTTTGGGAATTCCCACCAATATCCGGCAAGCCTGCGAACTGATTTTAGCCGGGGCAACCCGTGTAGTGGATGCTGCCCGTTGCAATCAGGTGCCCATGATTTTACTCGCTGGTATTGGTTTTGAAGCGGAAATGGTTGAACGAGCCAATCGAGAGGCGAAAAACCGCTTGGGAGCGCTAGCCTATATCCTAGCTGGGATGCAGCAACTCAACGAACACCAGGTTTTTGATGCAGAAATTGAGGTTGAAGGCGTTCTCAATACGTTCCAGGCTGGAGCTATTACCATTGCCAATGCTGCACCAGCTACCTCAGTTTTAGCCCAAGGCATGGGGGAAGTGATCCCTAATGATGGTTTGTTGGAAGTAACCATTGCCACCCAAAATACCAAGATAGAAGCCATTAATGCTCTGGTTGACCTTCTAGGTGCAGCTCTGATGAGGTCTGCTGCTCGCCGCGAGGATACTATCTGTTTGCGAACTCAGCGGCTTAAGGTGGTTACTAACCCACCCCAAAAGGTTGTAGTTGACGGTGAAATTATTGGCACTACTCCTGTTGAAATTGAATGTATTCCTCAAGGATTAACGGTAATTGCCCCTGTAGTATCGCCTGCGATCGTGGCTGAAACGCCTGTGGTTGAGGTTGTTAATGGTTGATGGTTGATTGTATTAGAAATTATTCCTCTTCTGTCACTTGGGGACAATTCTCCAAATTTACGTTGTTTGAGTACATCAAAAAATTAAGGTTTTACCCAAGTTTGATAGAAGAGGGATCGGAGGGTAGGAGTATGGATGAGTTAGAAAAACGCAAGCTTTTATCAGCGCTCTGTCACGGCGCTATTTTTCTGAGTTCACTAGTTGTTTCTATCGCGATTCCAATTGTGATTTTGTTTATCAGTAACGATCCCGTTGTCAAAGAAAATGCCAAAGAATCCTTGAACTTTCACATTAACCTTTATATTTATGCCTCTATCTTTATCTTGCTCATTTTTGTCTTAATCGGTATTCCATTACTGATTGTATTGGGCATCATCAGTCTTATCATGCCTATTATTGCCTTAGTCAAGGTTCTGGACAACCCAGATCTGCCCTACCGCTATCCTTTTATTTTTCGGTTAGTCTAGTGCAAGAAGGTAGGAGGCTGCTATGCAGAGCTTCTGGCATTTCCCACCACCCGACTTAGTGCTATCAGCTAATGAGGTTCATGTTTGGCGTGCTGAACTTGAACAACCAACTTGGCAGATAGAGAAATTGGCTCAAACCCTTTCTCCAGATGAAAAGCAACGGGCTAATCGATTTTACTTTGAGCGAGACCGGAAGAAGTTTATTGTCGGTCGAGGTATTCTACGGATGCTCTTGAGTAGTTACTCAGACATCGATCCCAGTCGGTTACAGTTTTCTTATAGTCCCCGTGGTAAACCCGCGATCGCTAATACTGACCCTAAAGCTAGGCTTGAATTTAACTTGTCTCATTCAAATGGGTTAGTTCTGTATGCAATATCCCGAGATCTTCAGTTGGGGATCGATCTGGAATATATACGCCCGATGCAGGATGCCGAGCAACTGGCAAAACGCTTCTTTTCACCGAGGGAATATGTGCTGATTAGTAGTTTGCCTGATGAGCAGAAGCAAGAGGCTTTTTTTAACGGCTGGACTCGGAAAGAAGCCTATCTCAAAGCTACTGGCGATGGGTTGGCTGGACTGGCACAGGTTGAAGTTTCTCTGATGCCTGGAGACTCAGCCATGCTGGTGAGTATATCGGGAGATGCCTCAGCTGCATCCCGTTGGGATCTCTATCACCTCATCCCCGCGCCAGACTATGTGGCAGCTTTGGCGGTTGCCGGAAAGAGTGGGCATTTGGAATTATTAGATATTTCTGCTCTTGGAGAGAATTGCAGAATAATAACAAGTCCGCCATGAACTGCCTACACCAGAACGCAGGAAAACCTCTCCCCCTCCCGCGAATTACGTTAAAATTTGTAAAGCGCGGGTGGTCTATCCAAACGTCCCACAGCGCGAAAGATGCATAGTCATTCCCTATTACAGGACTAGACTACTATGGCAGTTCGTCAAGACACAATTTGGGAACGTTTCTTAAAGCCAGCTGTCAGGCTGTTAATTGACGAGGAAAAACTACAGCAGTTTTATAAAAGCATCGACTGGCAAGCTGAAAGCGATCGCTTCCAACGCCCTGACTTAATTTATCCAGACTACTACAGGACTCAGAACTTCCACGGAATCGAAGGCGGCTACCTCAATGGCAGTGCGGCAACTTCCTACGATGCCGTTACTCAATACGTTTTGCCACCTAACGAAATGTGGGTACGCCAAGGTTTGATTGATGCCATTCAGGGAACGCCCCGAAGGATTTTAGACTTGGGGTGCGGTACGGGTTCGACAACCTTGATGCTGAAGCAAGGTTTTCCCCAAGCAGAGGTGATTGGTCTAGACTTGTCTCCTTACATGCTAGTGGTAGCTGACCGCAAAGCTAAAACAGCAGGGTTAGATATCGAGTGGTGTCATGGCAAGGCTGAAGAGACGGGTTTTCCGGATGCTGATTTTGATTTGGTAACAGCATCATTATTGTTTCACAAGACACCAACAACTGTAACTAAGTCAATTTTAAGGGAATGTTTCCGGATAATGAAAGCCGGAGGGCAAGTTCTGATTTTGGATGGCAATCAAAACACCCTGCGTCAATTCAATATACTATGTGAGGTGTTTGAGGAGCCTTATATTAAGGATTACGCGGCTAGTAGCGTAGATGCTTGGATGGGGGCAGCAGGTTTTGAAGCTGTACAAAGTAAAGATTTGTGGTGGATGCATCAGGTGACCCGAGGGATGAAACCCATCCCTGTTCAACAGGGTACAGCATCAGTGCATCGAGTCAACAAAAGCAGTACAATAGACGACTTTGGTTCAGAGGGCATTGCTGCTCCAGCTTTCTAGCACAACGGATGACTTTAAAGGCAGTTCTTTTTGATTTCAACGGCGTCATCATTAAAGATGAGGCAATTCATCAGCAACTGATTGAGGAACTTCTCCTTCAGGAAAACCTGCGTCCCTCTTTGGAGGACTACCGAGAAGTTTGTCTAGGCAGGAGCGATCGCGTCTGTCTGAGAGAGTTACTCAAAAAGCGCGGTCGGGTGGTAGAGGAAAGCTACTTAACCCGCCTAGTAAACCGTAAAACCGAAGCCTACCGTACTCAGCTAGAGGCACTGCCAACATTGCCCATTTATCCGGGTTTGGAGGATTTGATTTTCAAAATTCGGGTTGCTCAGTTGCCGATGGGAGTTGTCAGCGGCGCACTTCGCAGTGAGATAGAACAGGTGCTGAATCGCGCTCAACTATTGTCGTATTTTTCAGTCATTGTGGGGAGTGATGATATCAAGGTGAGCAAGCCGGAACCGGATGGGTATCTACTGGCTGTAGAGCGACTAAATCAACAATATGCCGATCTTAAGGCTACATCCTCCGATTGCTTAGCCATTGAAGATACTCCAGCCGGAATTGAAGCAGCCAAACGAGCGGGGATGCAGGTAGTTGGGGTAGCCAATACCTATCCTTTTCACATGCTCCAGCGTCAGGCTAATTGGACAGTAGATTATCTCAACGAGCTAGAACTAGACCGGGTGCAGGAAGTCTATTCGCGGAGTACGGCACAGCTAGAGGTGAGGGAGTGCTAGAATAGAAAATAGTGCTTAGGGGGGCAATGGGGAAGCTTCAGATCCACCTCAAATCTGCACTCTATAATCTACGAGCCATAGGGGGAATTAGCTCAGTTGGTAGAGCGCTGCGATCGCACCGCAGAGGTCACCGGTTCGAGTCCGGTATTCTCCATTGGTGTTGTCCATTAAACCGCTGTAAATTCTCTTCCCCCCCAAGGTTGGTAGGGCTAATTCATGATCATAGCTAGAAAATTCCTGAGCCTT
>DNXU01000265.1:0-623 GCA_003505715.1 Cyanobacteria bacterium UBA8803
CATCCCTCATCCCTCTCCCTTCTACCGACATCCTAAAGACTCACGAGTATCAACGCCTGTTTTGGAGTTGACACCAGTTGCCCTAGTGCAGAGTTTCTGCACTTGCAAGCCATCTAAAACCGCATCGGTGAAGTCAGCACCTGTGATATCAGTGTTATCAAAGCGAGAACGCAGCATAACGGCTTCGACAAAAATCCCATCGCTTAAGTCAGCACCCGTGAAGTCAACCAGATAGGCGATCCCATAAGTAAAATCCGCCCCATGCAGATTAGCTTCGTTCATGGTCGAACCGTTAAAAACCACACCTCGCAAGTCGGCATTGCTAAAGTTGGCTTTCTCTAGATTGGTATTGGAAAACTCAGTCCCTGCCAAGGCTTGATCGGAGAAGTCCTTGCCACTGAGTTCAGAGTTGTCACTGGCTGAACGGCCAATGACAGAAGAACTAGCGGCTTGAGCTGATAGAGGAACCACAAGCAGAATCAGCGCTAACACCATCGCCGCTAGTCCTTGAAAATACTTCATCATGCCTACTCCCATGAGCCATCTTTCTAAGCAATGTTCAGTTTTCAGCTTACCAATTTGAATGCAAAACTCAAAAATGTAGGACTTACGCATTGTACCCC
>DNXU01000265.1:693-2225 GCA_003505715.1 Cyanobacteria bacterium UBA8803
GGGAGTTGGGGGAGTAATTTTTACTTGGTACATAAGGCTCAGGAATTTTCTAGCTATGATCATGAATTAGCCCTAGGGGGGTTAGGGGGCGTTTGCGTATCTTTTAGCGATCACATCTCTAATGCAGTATCAATCGCACAGTGAACGTACTACCTGTGCCTAATTCACTCTGTACTTGTATACTACCTTGATGTGCTTGGACAATTGCCCTGGCGATCGCTAACCCCAATCCCGATCCACCTGTGCCGCGAGAGCGATCGCTATTCACGCGATAGAAGCGATCGAAAATTTGCGTTTGCTCAGAAGGGGCAATGCCAATACCTGTATCTTGAATATGAATTAAAGCTTGATTGTCGTTGCGCTCTAATATAACTGTTACCCGACCCTGGGCTGGAATATATTGGATCGCATTAATAATTAAGTTAGAAAACAAGCGATAAAGCTGCTCCTCATCACCTGTAATATTGAGTGGATGATTTACCCCTACCGCCGCAGTCAGCGTCACTGATTTGGAGAGCGCCAAAGCTGTAAATTCCTCTACTAAATCGTTGATAATATCATTCAAGCAACACAGTTGGTGCTGCCGTGGTAGGGTTTGTTGTTCCAGACGAGATAACAGTAACAGATCAGCAACCAACTGAATTAGCCGCCGATTTTGACGCCCAATCGTTTCTAGGATATCCAGCACCTCTTTTTCATCTAACTGAGGTATAGAACGCGCTGATTCGATAGTCGCTTGGGTCGCGGCTAGAGGTGTTCTTAGTTCGTGGGCAGCATCTGCTGTAAACTGTTGGATTTGCTTGTAAGATTGATAAATAGGTTGCATGGCTAACCCAGCTAACCACCAACTGGAGACACCTACTAAAACCAATGTCGTCGGTAATCCCAACTTCAAAATCCATTTCACATTATTGAGGTAGTCCTCGAAATCTTGAAGACTCCGCCCGACTTGAAAATACCCCCAATCGCGATTGTTGCGGGTATGTAGTGACAGAGAAATTTGATGATAAACATTGCCTTTGTCATCTTTTAGATTTTGCCAGCGTTCCTGATTGAAGATTTGGGGCAGTCCGGCTGGATGAACGCCAGCTATTGCAATTAATCGTCCTGAAGTATCGAAGAAACGGACATAGTAATTACCTTGGTTAACTGCGCTGAGAATATGGCGAGAGGAACTCAACTGCTCCGTCATGCAGCTAGCCGAAACTAGACAAAGGTTAGGTACAAGCTCCTCGACAATCGGCTCCAAGCGTCCCGGTTGCTGCAATTTCAGTTCAATAGTATCATGGAGCGTCCCCGCTACAGACTCCAACTCCCGGTCTATCGCCACTCTATGGGCATGAGCGATCGCCTCGTACACGCCCAACCCAGACACGCTCAAAATCAAACCCATAACTCCTGCATACCAAACAGCCAATCGAGTGCGAGTTCGGTTAAACAGTTGATTTTGTTTCATAGTAAACTTGCGCCAAAACCTCCGCGTACCTCTGGGTTTCAAAAAAAGCCCATTCATACCAAATCCGACTCGATAA
>DNXU01000265.1:2276-2413 GCA_003505715.1 Cyanobacteria bacterium UBA8803
TGGCAGCGGATTTGGTATCACCCATCATGAGGATGGAAGCGATACCCCATACCATGCAAAGTTTCAATCAAATCAGAACAGCCACTAGCAGCTAATTTGCGCCGCAAGAGACGCACTTGAGCCGCCACCACATTACT
>DNXU01000265.1:2655-14264 GCA_003505715.1 Cyanobacteria bacterium UBA8803
AACCGTGCCAGCAGTTCTGCCATACCAAACGGCTTCACCAGATAATCATCTGCCCCCGCATCTAGTCCTGCCACCTTATCTTCCATTTGGTCTTTAGCTGTCAGCATCAAAATCGGCAGCGCACTATGCCGTACCCGCAGGCGTTTGCACAACTCCAACCCTGACAATCCTGGCAGTAACCAATCGAAGATAGCCAGCGTATATTGCATTTGTTGGTCTTCCAGATAACCCCAGGCTTCAGTCCCATTTTGAACCCAGTCAACTACATATTTCTCTTGGTTCAAGATCCGCTTGATCGCAGCACCTAAATCTGGCTCATCTTCGACTAAGATAACTCTCATAAATCACAACCAGGATAATGTCATCGATGGATAGCCCTCATCCCCTAACCCCTTCNNAGGGGAACCGGAGTCTTACCCCCTTCTCCCTAACCTTGAGAGGAGGGGAACCGGAGTCTTACCCCCTTCTCTCTAACCTTGAGAGGAGGGGAACCGGAGTCTTGCTCCCCTCTCCCAAGGTTGGGAGAGGGGCTGGGGGTGAGGGCAAAGGCTCGATCTGCAAAAGTTTTGGGTACTAAGAATTTACCAAACCTGGCATACAAAGCAGGTAAAACCATTAGGGTTAAAGCTGTAGAAGTAAACAACCCACCCAAGACTACGATTGACAGTGGTTGTAAAATTTCCTTCCCCGCTCCCCCTTCTACTACTAAAGGTGCCAAACCCAAGGCTGAAGTTAAAGCAGTCATGAGAATAGCATTGAGCCGTTCCATCGAACCTTTTACAATACTTTCCTGAAAAGGCATCCCTTGGGCAAACTTAGTGTTATAGTTATCAACCAATAGCAATCCATTGCGAGTAGCGACTCCAAATAGGGTGACAAAACCCACTAAGGAAGCTACAGAAATCACTCCCCCTGTCACCGCTACAGAAATTACACCCCCCACCAATCCAATTGGTAAGTTAATCATAATCATCGCTGTTGAAGGGATAGATTTGACCGAGAGGTACATCAATACCGTAATCACCACAAAGGCGATCGCGCTAAATATCAAGATATTCTGGGACGCTCGTTGCTCAGCTTCAAATTGTCCGCCATACTGGATAAAGTAACCAAAAGGCAACTCTACCTGCTGCTTAACTTGAGCCTGAATCTCTGTCACTACCGAGCGTAAATCTCGCCCTTTAACGTTAGCAGATACTACAATCAAACGAGAAACATTCTCGCGGTTAATCGTGTTTGGCCCCGTGCCGTATTGAACGGTAGCAACTTGAGCCAGAGGAATTTTATTACCCGTAGGCGTATCAACTAAGAAGTTCTGAATCGTCTCTAAATTATTCCTGGCTTCAGGTTTCAACCACACCACGAGGTCAAAGGTTTGTTGCCCTTCCAAAACTTGGGACACGACTTGCCCATTGAGAGCAGTTTCAATCATTTCCGAGAGTTTGCCCACATTGAGGCCGTATCTACCAGCAGCTTGACGGTTAAATTTAACTTGAATTTGCTCAATTGGGACTTGAGGTTCGAGTTGCAAGTCTACCACTCCCTCAACCGTCTTCATTTGCTCTTCAACTTGGGCACCAATTTGGCGGAGTTGCTCGATATCAGAGCCGAATACTTTAACTGCAATCTGACTCCTCACTCCCGACAAAACCTCGTCCATACGGTGGGAGATAAAGCCGCCAATATTAGGTGCTACTCCGGGTAATTTAGCAAATTCCGCTCGCAACGCCTCCAGAGTTGCGGTGCGGTTTTTCATTCCCTCTTCAGTAATACCAATATCAATATGGGCCAAGTTGACTCCTGCTGCATCGCTGTCTCCAGGAGCGCGTCCCGATCGCACTTGCACGTATTTAAATCGGAAGTCTTTTTGGAGAGCATCTTCAAGGGCAAAACCTGCGCTATTGGTAGCATCAAGGGAGACGCCGGGATATAGGAGGATGGTATTCACCAAAGTTTGTTCCTGAAACTCTGGTAGAAAAGCCCGTCCCAAGGAGGGAAGTATAATTAATGCTGCTACCATAGCAGCACTAGCTAGACCTAAGACTATACCCGACTGACGCATCGAAAATTGTAAAAAGCAGCCATAAATCCGCTTGGCATACCTTGGTAACCAAGGTTCTTTGGCCCTCATGCGTTGACTCGGTAACAAAATGGCACACAACGCCGGAGATACCAGTAGTGATTCCAAACTAGAAATCACGACAACGACTAGATAAGTGATCCCCATTGGCGTAAAAATCCGACCTTCCACTCCCGGTAATGTAAAAATTGGCGAGAAGACAACGATGCCAATTATCGTAGCTCCAATTAAAGAGTCGCGTACCTCCTGGCTGCCATCAAAAATGACATCCATAATCGGACGGGGATCAGGTAATAATTTATTTTCTCTTAAGTTACGATAGGTATTTTCGGCATAAACAATGGCATCATCAATAGCTGTTCCAATTGCCACCGATAGCCCCCCTAACGTCATAGTATTTAGTCCCAAGCCTAGCCAATGCATAATTAACAAGCCGAAGAGCCAAGTTAGAAAAAAGTCCAACAGTACCACAGTGAGGGTGCGCCAATTCATCAAAAAGGGGATGAGGATAATGGCGACAATAATGCTGCCTTCAATTAATGCCGATCTGACATTAGCAACGGAGGCGTCGATATATTCTTCCTGACGGAATGTGAGGGTAACTTTAATATCCTGAGGCAGAGATTGCTTGACCTCTGCCATCGCTGCTTCTATCGCCCTCGTCACAGTGGGAGTGTCAGCACTGGGCTGTCTATTCACCATCACAATAACGGCTTTCTGCCCGTTTAAGCTACCATCACCCCGCTTGATAGCCGCACCAATTTCCACTTCCGCAACATCAGCAATTCGGACAGGCGTGCCTTGGCGCGAAGTAATGGCAGAATACTTCAAGTCTTCTAGGCTTTCAACCCGCCCCACTCCCCGGATTAAGGTTTCTCGATCAAGAGTCAGTAAATAGCCACCGGGAGCATTAGTATTAGCCGCTTGTACTGCTTCGGTAACATCTTGTAAGGAGACATCAAAGGCTTTCAACTTAGCGGGATCTACTAATACTTGATACTGCCGGACATCGCCACCATACGCTACCACTTGAGCCACACCGGGAACCGCTAAGAGGCGGTTGGTCACTTGCCAGTCTACAATACGCCGCACTTCCATTAAGCTTGTGGTTGTGGAGGTAAAAGCATAGGTAACAACCGTGCCAACGGGAGAAGTTGTGGGAGAAAGTTGGGGTGTTTCCACTGCTTCCGGCAGCTTGCTCGTTGCTTGCTGCAATCTTTCTGTCACCAACTGGCGAGCTTGATAGATATCCGTTCCCCAGTCAAAGATCACTTTCACAACTGAAAGACCAACCGCCGAGGAGGAACGTACTGCGGTTACTCCCGGCGTTCCGTTAATTGCACTCTCAATGGGTAATGTTACCAAAGATTCAACTTCTTCCGGTGCGAGTCCGGGTGCTTCTGTTTGAATTTCGACTTGGGGAGGTGCAAAAGGTGGAAAGACATCCAGCTGCATCTGGGGAATGACGTAGATCGTCCATAGGGTAATGATGATGGTAGCGATAACAACTAGCCAGCGACGAGCAATTACCCATCTGAGAATGGTGCTGAACATCTGTTAGGTATTAGGTGTTAGGGCTGATAACTCCTTTTAAATATTTGACACAGTACGATGAAATCAAGATGAAATGAGATGGGATCTCCTCGTCATCTCATGTCCGGTTAACGATCAAGTTGTGCGTACTACTGCAAAACTGGCAATTTTCCAAGGAGCAATTCTAAAGGTTTGTCCCGTAGATGAATCTGACTCCGAATGCCCTGGGTTTTCTAATAAATCAACAGGATAAGCGATACTCAATCCCACATCGCTATTTAACGTTAAATCTGCTGGGTAACCGTGGCATTCATAACACCGCACGATCCATTGGTTAGGTATATCTTCAGCTGGTTTGAGAGCCATCAAGATCGCATTCTCAGCCTGTAAGTCCAATAACTTACCCCTTGGCGGTAGGAGTTGAGGACGATCTGGGTTAAGGGCTGGACATACCAACACCTGAAGCGGTAAGTTTAATTCATAACCTCGATGAACCGTCCTCGCTGATTGCCAACTGCCACTGTGGGGATAGAGGGCGTAAGTAAAGTGGTGAATACCTCGATCAGCCTCTGGATCGGGCCAACAGGAACCTCTTAATAAGGTCAGGCTCACGCGATCGCACTGAGCATCATAGCCGTATTTGCAATCGTTAAGCAAACTAACACCATATCCTTGATCGGTTAAGTCTGCCCAACGTAATGCCGGAACTTCCCATTTGGCTTGAAGGGCAGGAGTTTGGGGTTGAGTGGGACGTTGAATGGCACCGCAGGCAATTTCATAGGTGGCCCAGTTGGTTTCTAAGTTTAAGGGAAAAGCGGCCTTGATGAGGACATGACTTTCCTGCCAGTCTACAGTTGTAGCAATTTGGAGAACGGGCGAGCCATAAGTCAGCATATAATCCTGGCAAAATTGGGATGCCGCCAACTGCCGCACTACCCGCAAGCGCGATCGCCAAACCCCGACTTCTAGCCATTCAATAGAAACTAGCTGAGTCGGCGGTAAAGGATACTGAGTATAGTTCGGGTCAATATTCCACGCATCCCAATATTGACCGCTATCTTGAAAAGCTTGTAGCTGATTCCCCGCACCTTTGAGGACTTCTCGTTGCTGAATTTTATCAAAGACGCTGCTTAAATCTCCCGTATCGGCATCGATCGCAACCCGCAGTAGATCGTTTTCTAAAACAAAGGGCGTAGCAACCTGATCTAGAGGCGGGTTGAGGGACTCAAGTTCACATTCTACTGATATACCAGACACCCCAGGACATAACCAATAGACGCGATACCCCACCGAGGGGATATCCTGGGCGAGAAATAATAAGGTTGATTCCGCACTCAACTGGGATGGGATCTTGGTTCCGGCAAGGTCATAAATTGCCCAATCTAAAGATATTACCTCCAACCTCTCTCCAGGTAAAGAAACAGCCACCACTTCCGAACGCTGCCAGTTAAGGGGATTAAAGATAATTATCGGTTGGGCATCTGGGTGGGGTGGTGGAGGTAGGGCAATTTGGGAGGCGATCGCGCTTAACGAGGCTTGCACAATCTCCCTACCCACTTGTGCCACCTCCTGCCAAGTTTGGTTTGCCTCCACAAATACCTCCGGAATCGATGTTCCTGGTAAAATATCGTGGAATTGGTTAAATAGCACTTTCTGCCAAGCTGTTTCTAACTGAGTTTTGGGATAAGCCGCACCAGTGGTGAGAGTTGCGAGAGAGGCACAAAGTTCGGCTTGGTACAACAACCCTTCACAGTAACGATTCCAGCGTTTTTGATCGGCGTGGGTAGTATAGCAGCCGCGATGGAATTCTAGATATAATTCATCATTCCAGATGGGAAGGGAGTTCGACTCTGGAGTGGAGGGCGGGTTTGGTTGAGAGGTTACCTGTTTTCCCACAGGGTTATCACCTAAACCCGCCCCTACAATTCCCACAGGGTTATCGTCTAAACCCGCCTCTACAAGTTTATTGTGCTGAATATGCTGCAAATACTTAAGAGCTGTTGTAAATTCTAGGCGGGGGAAGAAGGGAGACTGCTGCCAGCGTCTAGCTACCTGTAACATATCGCGGGTAGGGCCACCGCCATGATCGCCAACACCAGGAAGCCATAGCGCCTCTGGCAGTTGGGTTTGAATTTCCCAGTCAATCGCATAACTTGCCATTGTCACTGGATTAGTATCCATGACACCCGTTACGTTAGGAGGAGAAATTAAACTGAGGATTTGGCTACCATCCGGCGACTGCCACCAAAATACACCGTAAGGAAACTTAGTAGTGTCATTCCAATGCAACTTCTGGGTGACAAAATATTCAATTCCCCCCTGTTTCAGAATTTGCGGTAACTGCCAACCAAAACCAAAACTATCCGGCACCCAGGCTACTCGCGTCAACTCACCAAATTTTTCGCGCACGTAACGCTGCGCGTAAAGGATCTGCCGGACAATAGATTCACCACCAATTAAGTTTAATTCTGGCTCAACCCACATCCCGCCAACAACTTCCCAACGACCGAGAGCAATTTGCTGTTTAATCCTGGCAAATAAGTCAGGGCGATGCTGCTCGATCCAAGCATAGAGGGCAGGCGTACTGTGGCAAAATATTAGTTCTGGGAAATCTTGCTGTAAGTTTAATACAGATTCAAAAGTCCGTTGAGCCACAGTCCAAGTTTCACTCNNGCGGCCACAACCAAGCCATATCGAGATGAGCATGGCCCAGCAAGTTAATTTTAGACTGTGGAGTTGGGATTTGGGATAGAAGGGTTTGGCGTAATCTGGAGAGCGATCGCTCAAATTTCCCCTGCTGCGATACCGCCTCCCAATCAATTTCAGTTACAGCTGCCGCCAGGGTATCTAATTGTTCTGGTGCAAAAGCAGCTAAATACTGCTGCAATACCGTTAACTCATCAGCCACGAAACCAGGTTCAATCGAGTTAGTCGATTCATAAATGCAGTGCGATCGCATTAATGCCCCAATATCATGACCCGGACTCACCAACCTCAACATTACAATAATCTCTTCCCCCGGCACCACCGCTGCACTCAGCAGCACCCTAGCTGTAGAATCAAATAAATCTCCCTCCTGCACTAACCGCCCATTCACAAAAACCTTAACCTCAGCGGCCCACCAAGTCAGCACCAAGCGCAACGCTAATCCCGCCAAAGGATAACCCTGTAAATCATAGGGAACAATGAATCGCTGACCCAACCACCTTACTTGTTGCCCAGCAGACCAAGTAATATATCCTTTAGCATTCAGCTCAACCCTAGACCAATCTAGAGCTATACCACTCTCCACCAACTCCAGAGGCAGATCTCGCTCACAGTATTGCCAATTGGACTGAACATTCACCTGAGTCAATGCCCGCAGTCGCTCAATTGATGCTGATAACGATAGAAATTCAGAAGATAACAAACCCATTATTTAAATAAAAAATCTAGATCAACATATTTCAAAAAACTCTCACATTCTCAGCCGCTCAATTTCCCCTACACCTACCTCACCCCAGATATCCAACACTCTCTGCGTTCTCTACGTTAAAAATAGGAGAATATTTTTGCTGTAGAGTAAGACTGGAGTGTTTAGGAGTTTGGGGTATCTGGTAACTCTTCAGCCAAGATATCTTTTATTGTTAACAACCATTGGTAACAAGGCTCGTCAATTGGTGCAATTGCTCTGCGTTGCTGTGCCAAGGATTCGGTGTAAGCTGTAATCCAAGCCACAGCAAGTTCTTGCTCCAAAACAGTCTCCTCTGCCAAAGCACGTTTAAACTGTTCTACAATCCACTCTTCAAAAGCCATAATTTCTAAAGATATTCCATAAATTTCCTCAATCTCTTTACATCTCGGTTGCATCTCATCAAGCCGCTCAGGTTCAAGGCTAGTAACAAAACCTGCCCTTCTAACAGCAGGATGTACTTCCAATTTTTCTGATAACTCCTCAATTTCATCTCGTAGATATGCTTTGCCATACTTGGCATCCCAAGCTTCTACAATCTGTCTCTCCTCTAACAGCTCAATATCACCAACATTCCCATGCTTTTTGTTGGCTGAACGCATTTGTGACAGAGGTTTCAAAATACTGCTGGGAAAAACTTGATAATCTTGCATAGCTTGAAACAAACTGTGCATAGCAATTTCCATTAATCGAGCAGCATAATCAGATACATTAATATGATGTACAATTAAGCTTAAGGCAATTTCTTTATCAATAAACTTTGCTTCAAAAAACAAACTAAGATTATTAAGTGCCTGAGCAGCTAGTATTTTAAATTTTTCTGCTTGATTAAGTAACTTTAACAGAAGATATCGTAATGCAACCTCAGGAGCTAATTCCCCTGCTTCTATAGCTTCAACCAGGATTATCCATTCAGAACGCGCACCTCGTATATTTGCTTTATATACGGTTGAATATGGATAATTTTCTGCTAAGCTACGAGTCATCATAAAACCATCAGCATTTAACCTAAGCAATTCATATTTCCGCAAAACAGGTGTAATGTATTGTTTGTCAAGAGAACGCATAGAAATCCCATCGCACCAAGAGAAATCTCTTTTACCTGTGCTACCCTTATGCAATCTAATATTCTGTTCAGGCTCAATTGATTTAACACATAACTGTAGTATTGCCAGCCCAACCAATGCTCTGCCAACTTCGCTAGTCACTGATTGAACCAAACTATCTAAAATGGCTCTATGCTCTTGTATTAACTCTGAAAAATCACAATTTGCTGATCTATCACTACAAGCTAAGATTTGCCCTTCAAGATAGCCTTGGGCAAGCTCTACTGCTATTTTCCTATATCTTACTTTTGCCGCTTGGTTCATTCCTCCTTCATGAAAGGTTTGAACTGTTCCATCAGAGAAAACCAGTTCACTCCTATTGGCATAAACTCTTAAGTGCAGTTCATTCATAACGCAGCTATAAAATTTTACGGAGTTGAACGCTTTTGGGAGTCAGTGTCGGGAAGGCATAAGGAATTAGATACTCACCTGCGGGAATCTGAGGATTGGTATTGTGGCTTCTAACTTCATAGCCCATAGCTCTTAAAGATTGAAGGTAGAAGAATATGTCTTCTTCTTGGACACCCCAATTGTCGGCAAAATCTTTGGCTTTAAGTTGAGCAGAAGTACCAATACATCTTGTTACACATTGCACTACATGCCAAAATGAATTAACTTTTGAATTAATACAGAAGCTCATGACTCCAGTGATGCGGGGCTTGTACTGATAATACCCCGATAACTGGACTAAATCTGCTTTACCTGTAGCCTTATTCAACTTCTCTTCAAAGGCTTTCCAAAGAGATATAAAGATTTGTGTATCCAACTGTTTAGCACGCAGCTGAACTGAGTTCGTCCCCAGAACCCATTCATCATAGCCAGATGAAGGATATACCTCAATGATAAATTGATCTGGTTCCTCCCAATCGCCATTAGCACTTGCTGTAATCTGCCAATAAGAATGATTTAAGTCATAATTCAAGTAAATTTTCACACAACCAGAAGATGGTTTTTTAGTCCATGAAAAATTTTCCATAGACAAGAATCTGATAGACTCTCCTTTTTTCTCGTAAATAGAATCAGTTAAATTGCGAATTTTTCCTTTCTTATACAAATCATTAATCGCCATGTGAGCTTTTTCAAAATAAATTTTTGTCAGCTCTCTTTTACGCTGTCTAAAACCCAATTTTTGGCTCGGATTTAAATAAGCAAGCTTAAATGGCAACCCAACATTCATTACTTGATCTAAAATACTAAGGGCTAGCATTCTAGCTAACTGAGGAGGAACGGAATTGCCAATTTGCTCAATAACAGCTTGCCGATTCCCTATTATTTCATATTCATCAGGGATAGTTTGCAAACGTTTTAACTCAGATATTGAAAATCTGCGATTTTCCCAACTAAATGGGCCAGTATATTGACCGCCCTGAGCTTTGATAGTTCGTACTGGAGTATCTGGGTCTGCTTTATAGAGGAAATCAGAAAATTTAGATCTCCAACTGAAGATTGGGTTAGGATAGCCCATTTCCTTTGTATAAAAGCTGTAGTTCAGGCCAGGTGGAATATTTTCAAGTAAATGACCAAATCGTCCGCCTAAACCTGGTTCTATGCCTGAAATATCAGCATCTTCTACAGCCTTAGCTGCTGAATAATAGGGACGTTGGTCGAGGGAATCAAAGCCATGAGTAGGATAAGGGAATAGATATTCCCCCTGTTTTAAGCCTACAACAAACAAGCGCTCTCTATGTTGAGGTACACCGTAGTCAGCAGCATCTAGAATACGGAAGTAAATACTATAGCCAACTTCTCGAAAAGCTGCTTGAATTTCTTGCCATGCTTCTCCGCCATTGGCACCAGTAATCCCATATACATTTTCAAATAAAAATCCTTTGGGTTGAAGCAGTTTGAGAATGCGCACATATTCTTGGAATAGTGTTCCCCTGGCATCTGTGGTTCCAGACACCCCAGCAGCCCTACGCCCAGCAGCAGAAAAGGTTTGACATGGTGGGCCGCCAATAATGAAATCAACTTTGAGGTTAGGAGCGGGAGAATAGTCTCTAATGTCAGTACAAATTGCCTTAGAACCTTCCAACCATTTCCCTGCTTGAGAATTTTTTTGGAGCGTCTGAATATATTTAATTTCCAGTTCAACCATCTGGACTATTTCAAATCCAGAATCGTGAAATGCTATATCTAGCCCCCCACCGCCAGAAAACAAACTAAGTGTTTTAATGGGAGCAATACCCTGCTGCCGCAACCATTGACGCAGAGACTTGCCGAAATGGTCAGGCCATACTGCCTCTTGCCCCACCTCAAGAGTATCTAAAATATTTTGAAACCAACTTGTATTAGCTAGCTCAGAGTTGAATATTTCAAGAGCAAGGGATAATTGCTGCATTGCTTTCTTTGACTAATTAGGGGGAATATAAACTACATTTTTGTAGCATCGGGCTTGTATAAACAGGTTTTAAGCATATGGGCAAGGCAGCACGGCGTTGATTGGTGGTCAGAGGAATAGCAATGATTGTAGTTGAGAACTGGGAAATTAGGTCATTTTGGAAGATAATGACGGGACGAGTACCTGCTTGTTCAGAACCTTGGGTCAGATCGAGATCAGCTAACCAAACTTCACCTCGCTTCAGCGGATTGGTCATGTTTAGCCTTCCTGATGAAGCATTGCTGCATAATCCTTCATGCCCGCCTCAGCAAGAGTACGGTCTTCATCAGCAAATTCCGTAAATAGGGCAGCCAACTGGGTTGGATCGAGGATAGCTCGACGACGCTGCTCACGAAACTTCAAAAAGGCGATGAAGTCAGCCACTTGCTGAAGTTGAGCGCGGGTCAGTTGATCTAAGTCTTGCTTGAGGGTTTCAGCGCTGATGGACATAGCAGGAAGATAATAGTCAGAAGTTTTTCTATTGTACGCTCATAGCGATCGCCAAACCGTTCGGTTGAACCGCAACAGGAGTACCCTCAAGGGTACTATTCAGATGTTAAGTGGGGCTAAGTTTATCCAGAACCCCCATGACCAGAAGATTATTAAGGGAGCGGATGAGGCGATCGCTGCCCTGGAGTAAACAGGGATACACCATTGTTGGTATCTCAAACCAGGGTGGTGTAGCAGCAGGGATAGGATTTCCCCCAACGGCAAGATGGGCTGTAATTCAAGGTAGTTATTTGGTTGTCCTTCTGAACAGACCCAACAAAGAAAACCAATCCATCTCCTTAGCAACAATAATTTCTTTGCTCAGATCGAGCGCCGCAACTATTATTTGACGATTGATGACTCTATTCTCTATTTCTTGAATCTTTCTAAATACTTGGTTCTCCTCCGCTTCCGAGCTGAAATTCCCAATTATAACCCAGATAGGCCAATGGGGTATGCCCAAAAAATTTTCACAGATTTCTATCAGTTCCTCGAACGATCCTGGAGATAATTGAGATAAACTGAAGATCCGCACATCCAGTCCTTCGTTCCAATCCGGGTCTATATCCAACA
>DNXU01000022.1:0-196 GCA_003505715.1 Cyanobacteria bacterium UBA8803
ATTTGTTATTTGTTGTTTGTTGTTTGTTGTTTGTTGTTTGTTGTTTGTTGTTTGTTGTTTGTTGTTTGTTGTTTGTTGTTTGTTGTTGGTTGTTTGTTATTTGTTGTTTATTGTTTGTTGTTGGTGATTGTTTTTGGCTATTAGTTATGGATTATACCTTTGTTGATTAACCGCCAACAACCAACAACAAATAACA
>DNXU01000022.1:228-4000 GCA_003505715.1 Cyanobacteria bacterium UBA8803
CAACAAACAACCAACAACCAACATCAATCTTCTAAATCTTCAGAACTGGCGACGCTACCTCCGCTGACGGTTACTAGGTCAATTTGCTGGCGGTAGTAATCGACGCTCTTGACCTGGACTTCTACCTTATCGCCAAGTCTATAGGCCGTGCGATTTTTACGGCCAACTAGACAGGCATGACGAGAGCGATACTCGTACCAGTCATCTTTTAGAGAGCTAACGTGGACTAGTCCTTCAACTAGTAGGTCTTCAATTTCGACAAAGAAACCGTAAGACTGGACGCCCGTAATTAAGCCGCTGAAGATATCCCCCGTGCGCTCTTTCATTTGTTCTGCTTTCTTTAAGCCCTGCAAATCAACCTCTGCATCCTCGGCTAGCTTCTCGCGATCGTTGAGGTGGGGAATCAAGGTAGTTAAGTAGCTTTCTAACTCTTGCTGAGTTTCTGAAGGTAGAACATTCCAGCTGATCTTGCCATGACAGCTGCTGTGGTTAAGATTGGCTCGCTCTTTAGAACGGGTTGAGCGGCGATCGCGTCCTTGCTCGAAGACTAATCGCAATACTTGTTGGACGAATAAATCCCCATAACGCCACAGGGGTGAGACAGAGTGGGTATAGGGTGTATCTAATGCTAAACCAAAGTGCAAACCTGGTTTAGAACTGTAGCTTACTGACTTTAAAGTCACCTGTAACAAATGCGTTAGCACTTTGGGAGCTGTGGATTTAGCAAAGACTTGAGTAAAGCGCTGGTAGTCTTGGGAGATCACTTCTTCCTCAGAGGAGCGCTGCACATCTAGCTCTAGATTAGCCGCTAACTTGAGGACATCCTCCAATTGCTCCATATCCGGTAGGGATTGCACGCAGTAAACTCCTGGTACAGATAGAGCTTGCAAGTGAGAGGCCACTGCTTGATTGGCTAGTACCATTAATTCTGTTAGCAGCGACAACAGCGGTCTAGTCGAGGACACCACAATAGCTCCGGTGCGCCCTTCATCTTTGTGGGAAGGACTGATGCGCCCAACTGCTTCTCTAGGTTCTGGTAAATTGATTTCAAAAGCGCCCCGCTGCTGTCTTATAGCTCTTAGTGCCGGACTCAAGGTGAAAAAGATGACCTTAAGCATTTCCACAATTGGTGCCAACCCTGGCTCGAACTCTTGATGGCCTCCCAACAAAGATTGAGCCTCTTCTATAGTGAGTTGGCGATCCACCTGAATGACAGAAGGATGGATTTCAAACTCTACCAGTTGTCCGGTCTCATCAAGAGTGAGTAAAACCGAGACAGCCAGTCGGTCTTCTCCAGGCACGAGGGACAGGCTAGACATGGCTGCTTCTGGCAGTAAAGGCAGTAGGGTATCTCCTAGATAAACAGCTGTACCCCGCTTTCTGGCTTCTTTATCTAAGGGAGAACCGGGCGGAACCCAAAAGGCGACATCGGCAATATGAACGCCTAGTTGCCAATTTTGTCCCCTCGCTTTTTGCAAAGTGAAGGCGTTTTCTACAATTGGATTCTCTTGGTTCTCTGAGGCTGTTTCAATACTTATGGTCAGTAACGAACGGAAATCTAGGCGTTTCTTTAAGTCAGTTTTGCGTAACTGTTTGGGTAAAGCGTCGGCAGCTTGGTTGACCTCATCGGGAAACTGACGACGCAGATCGTGTTTGCAGCAAACAATGTCGGTGTCAGCAGCATCTTCAGCATCACTGCCCAAGATACTGGCGACTTTGCCCAGGGGGGGATTTGGGCCGAGAGGATAGCGCACCACCTCAACATGAACCAGATGGTCAACAGCCTCCTGAAGGGGGATACCATTGGGTTGAAGGTTCAGTTCAAATAGGAGGCGGTCATCGAGGGGAACAGCACGGTAACCTTCTTCGGTTTGCTTGACTCGTCCTAACACTGAAGGATTAGCCCGTTCCAAAATTAACCGCACCTGTCCCTCAGGGCTCCGCCTGCGGCTTCCTTCTTTGGTGATTTTGACCAGAACGCGATCGCCATTCCAAGCCGTACTTAGATGGCTCTTCTGGATATAAATATCATCAGCTCCCTCCACTTCTTGGATTGCAAAGCAAAATCCTTTACTGGAACAGCGCAGTTTGGCTTCAACCACGTCTTCTTCGTAGACTCGGCGGTATCTGCCCCGATCTTTGATCAAGATACCAATTTTTTCCAGAGCATCTAGGGCAATCTGGAGTTTTTTGATACTTGCGTACTCCTGACAACCGAGCTTTTTCTCCAAAACTTTGGGAGCTACTAATTTGTCATCTGCGAAATTGGAAAGTAATGTAGCGATTGAAAATTCCATCCAACAATCCTTTTGATCCGATCCTGATTTTGCTTCTGCTGGTCTTGTTGGCAATGCGCTTAACCTAGGTGACGATACCCGGGAGAATCCCAACCCAGGGTTTCCAAGGGTAGCAGCGCGTTCTATTGCCGGGACTGACTTGCCAAGTGTATGTATCTACTTCGTGTCGCTGCTCCAGAAGAGGTGAGAAGGCCACTCTTATGAAGGATGACTGGTTAGGTGAGATTAACTAGATGCTTGGAGAATTCCCGATTTGTACCACAACGTCAACGACAATGGTACGTTTAATAGAAAATTTTCCTACCCAGAACCATGACTTCTCAAGAGCATAGCTGTCATAAAATGGGAACTGAGTACAGAGCTGCATCTTTTGAACTTACCGTTACCAAGTAAATTGTGCTTGAGCCACCGAGTTTCTGGTCAAGGGATACGCAGTTGATACACTACCTGTTACGGATTGTTGCCGCTCTTCGTTCTGAGAAAGCTTTGCGGCAAGGGCAGTGGGTTACAGTGACAATGGACAGTCTTTACTTATTGTAGGTTCTAGATGCCCGTTCACAAAACCCATTTGTCAACTTTGCCCCAGTAAAATGTTTTTTATGTTTACTCAATTCCGATCTCGTTATCCTCAAGGCAGCTTAATCACCGATCTATTAGCGATGGATCGGGGTCAGTTCATCGTGCGCTGCCTGATTCAAGTTGATGGCATCACTCTGGCAAGTGGGCTTGCCGCTGCCCAAACCATCGAACTGGCAGAAGACCAAGCCAGAAGCCGCGCTTTAGCGGTTTTAGCAATGGACAGCACCCCCGCTACTGCACACCCGGAAGCCCCAGCTGTCTCCCCGGAGGTGGCAGTCTTGCCTCAACCCAACTCTCCGATTCCTCAAGCTGTCTCATCAGATAATCTAGAGCATATCCCATCTCCTGAATTGTCGCCAACTTCTAGCAGCCGCTCCTCTGGCTCCAACTCAAGGCGCAAGAAAAACACACAGCAGGTAACAACTACCTCATGGACAGCTGAAGAGAAGCCCGATAAAGCTACAGAACAACTGACAGCAACATCATGGGCACCTGAGGAAAAAACTTTTACTGATGAGTTTTTAATGCCTGAAATTGAGCCATCGACAGAACCAGAAGAATCGCCCGTTATGGTGACTCAACCCCTGTCCCAATCTCAGCTGCATTCTCTGGTAGCCCCATCCTACTCGCCCGAAGAACTTGATGAGAGCAGCAGTCCATCGTCCCCTGAAACTCCCATTGACTTTTCCGATATTATTGCCAGAACTAATGTAGAACTCAAACGTTTGGGCTGGACAAATCAGCAGGGGCGGGATTACCTGGTACAAACTTACGGAAAGCGATCGCGTCAGCTTCTAACAGATGAAGAGTTACTAGACTTTCTACGCCATCTAGAATCTGAGCCAACACCGGAGTGATAGGGAATGGGTAATAGGGAATGGGGTATGGGGTATGGG
>DNXU01000537.1:0-3826 GCA_003505715.1 Cyanobacteria bacterium UBA8803
ATTTTTGTTTAAGTCCCGTTAACCGGGGTGATTCACCAATTAGGGCGAGTTCGCTTGTGTTGTTAGACCAATCTCTTGACCATAGGATAGTTCCAGGGTGTGACCATCGGGATCTTGCAAGAATGCCCAATATCCTATGGGATACCCGGAATCTTTCGGCTCCTGAATCAAAATTCCTGCTTGACGCGCCTTCTCACAAAGCATATCCATTGCTTCACGGCTCTCACAGCCAATCCCAAGATGGGCAATAGGCGAAAGAACGGGATGTACCGACTCAGTTTGAATGAGAACGATCGCAAAGGGTCGAGTCTGATCGCTCAACCACGCAACAGCAACCCCTGTTTCTACATCCATGCGACGATGAATGACTTGCATCCCCGCATAGGTTGCGTAGAATTCAATACTCCGGTCAAGCTTTGAGACTGGTAGTGCAATATGAGTTAGCCCAATGTCAATCATGTTCAAGTCCTCCAGAACAAAGACGAATGAATCTCGATCGAAAATAGATAGACTTTACTAGTACTCCAAACACCACAAATCGATTAAGCCACGATCGCCGTTGGTTGATAGGAACCGTTGATCAACTCTTCCAGAAGAGAAGGCGCTGAAGGCATCCAATTCAGCAGATGCTTGGCGCGATCGCCCGACACTCGTTGATCCAACGCCAGGGCCTCCGCCAGATCACCCCAGATTTGACGAGCTTCTTCCAGTGTCAAGGATTGCAGCGTTGGACTGATCCCTGCTGCTTCAGCGACCGCCAATGCGAGCGATCGCAGAGTCAAATATTCACCACTTGCCCCAAGCAACAGAGTACCAGCAGGCGCTTGCTCCATCGCCTTCACATACAGCGTTGCCAGATCATCCAGATGAACAAACGACCAGGTATTGTGTCCCTCGTTAATGATGGGCACGGTGCCCCGCTCTTGCCCCAGCTTCATCAGCATGGACACCAACCCACCCCCGTGTCCGTAAACCAGGGCTGGACGAATGACCAGCGATCGTACCCCTTGGTGAACCGCCTTTAATACGAGATCTTCGATCGCAGGTCGCCAAGCAACGATCGGTGGCGGGTTTAACGGAAAAGTCTCATCAGCAACCGTTTCACCCGTATCACCCATTACCCAAACGCCGCTGGTGTAAATAAACGGCTTGTTCGTGGCTTCCAGGGCAGATAGAAGCGCCTCTACCGCGAATTGATCAGCCCTTGCCATATTGGCATCATTGGTGGCAGCCGTATGAATAACCGCCTCGACCTGTTGCGCCGCCTGACGCAGACTGGCAACATCGGTTAAATCTCCCCGATAAGGCTGAATCCCAGCAGTCTCTAGCCGTCGTGCAGATGCGTCCGACCTGGCAATTCCAATCACAGGATGTCCGTTCGTCTGTAATGTTTTAGCGATCGCGCCGCCAATGTAACCGGTTGCGCTAGTGAGTAATACATTCATCTTGGTTTCTCCGTGGTCATCGCCCACTCAAAAGTATCTTGATATAAAGATAGTTGGTATAAAGATAATCGTCAAGTATCTCGATGTGAAGATATAATCGAGTTATGAACCAAGATCGAATTGATAAAATCCTCAAGCAATGGCAGCAAGAGTCGCCGCAGTTGGATGTTGCATCCCTGGCTGTAGTGGGGCGAGTGCTACGGATCGCTCGACTGCTGGAAAAACATCGGGAAACGGTGCTGGCAGAATTTGGGCTAAATGTTTGGTCGTTTGATGTACTAGCAACCTTGCGGCGACAGGGATCTCCCTATCAGCTTAAGCCGACCGATTTGTATAGTTTGCTCATGCTATCGTCGGGGGCAATGACCAACCGCATCGATCGCTTGGAACAAGACGGGATTGTCGTTCGCTTACGCGATTCGGGCGATCGCCGCAGTGTGATTGTGCAACTAACCCCAAAAGGGATTCAGCTAGCAGATACTGTTATGCCTATTTTGTTGGAGAGCGAACAGCAATTGTTGACTCAATTCACAACACCTGACGATCAAGAAACCCTGATCACCTTATTGCGCCAGTTTTTGGTGTCTCTTGAGAACACTATAAAGTAGAGGAAAAAGTCATTATGCCTGAACTGAAGGAGAAGTTTCCCGATGCTCCTTTTATTCCGCGCCCCGGACAGAAAGCGGAATTTACATCAGAACTCTCAACATTGCGTGGACAGGTAGATTCCTTAGAAACCCGCACAACTCGATTAGAGTCTCAGCTATTCTCCCCTACAACAAAATTGACTGGAGAGGTCGTTTGGTTCTCAAGCGAGGGGCGACGCACGTCCAGACTCCGATAAGCTGTTCGTCATTTAAATCAGATTGTCAAGAATTGCCAAATCCTTGTGTCGCGATTATCTTGTCCGCTACTAATACCCAATTTAAAAGCGTGACAGCTTATCGCTGGTAGTGTTTTTCGTTTGATGTCGGAAATCATCCCAACGTGTAGATATTTAAACGCCTCGAAACTCCTTACCTCTGGAAAGAGTTTTCTGTACCACTGACAGTAATCGTCAACAAATTTTATTGTCGATGCAGGCTCTCTTGCTCCAAACATAGCCCAGCCAATAGTTTGCAACACTTTCGCCTCTTATTCTCTCATGAGAGTGATGGAAGAGCGGTAGGGATTGGTTGGGTGAGAGTGGGGTTGTAGAATTGGCAGCGTTCTTGAATTGTCTGAAGTGCCTTGGTAGCTTCATCGAGCGTTCTTCCCTGATTAGCTGCAACAAAGTCTTCATTTTTCAGGGCTTCATCTAGTTGGGGAATTGCTGCTTCCGAGCCAATTTCACCCAGTGCATCAGCTGCCATACTAAAAACAAAAGAGTCTTCCAGAGCTTTAACTAGCTGGGGAATTGCTACATCTGCGCCAGTTTTACCCAGAACACCAACCGCAATGCTACGCATAAAATAGTCTTCATCTTCCAGAGCTTTAACTAGCGGAAAAATTGCCGCTTCTGTACCAATTTTACCTAAGGCATCAGCTGCTATCCAACGCACAACATAGTCGTCATCTTCCAGAGCTTTAACTAGTAGGAAAATTACCGTATATGAATCAATGTTTTTTAGACCACAAACTGCCATCCAACGTACGGCATAATCTTTATCTTCTAGACACTTGACTAACGAAGGAATTGCCTTCTCTGTACCAATTTTACCTAAGGCTTCAACTGCCCTCAAACGTACACTATTATCTGGATTTTTCAATGCTTTATTTAGGTGTATAAATGCGGTATTTGAACTAATTTCTTCTAGTAAATATGCCACCACTATAAACATAAAGAAGTTGTCGTTTGCCATAAATTTGGCCAGCTGGAAAATTGCTGCATCGGAACCATTTTTACCTAGGGCATGAACTGCCATCTGACGCACAAAATAGTCTTCGTCTTCTAAGGCTTTAACTAGCGGAGCAATTACTGCATCTGATCCAATATTTCCCAAGCCATAGGCTGCTATGTAACGCACACCAGAGTCTGGATCTTCCAGAGCTTTAACTAGCGGACAAATTACTGACTCTGTACCAATTCTACCCAAGGCATCAGCCGCTAACCAACGCACATCAGAGTCTTCATTTTTTATGGCTTTGGCTAGATTAATAATTGTTGGATCTGGGCCGACTTCATTTAGAAATTTAGCTAAATTTATGTGCGCTTCAGGCTTGGAAATTTCCAGATCTTTATTTTGCAGAGTAATTCCCGAATCTGGCTCAATTGTATCTAAGCAGATATTACTGAGAGCCTTTGCCGCACTATTGCAAACATTATAGTTTTCATCTGCTAAAGCTCTAATTAATCCATGAATCGCCGCCTCTGAGCCAATTTTGCCGAGAGCATCTACCGC
>DNXU01000537.1:4026-24443 GCA_003505715.1 Cyanobacteria bacterium UBA8803
CATCTTCTAAAGCTTTAATTAAGCCGGGAATAGCAGATTCTGAGCCGATTTTGTCGAGAGCTTCTACCGCATTACTACGGACATAATAACTATCATCTTCTAAAGCTTTAATTAAGCCGGGAGTCGCCACCTCTGAGCCGATTTGACCGAGAGCTTTCACCGCACTACCACGGACATAATAACTATCATCTTCTAAAGCTTTAATTAAGTCGGGAATCGCCACCTCTGAGCTGATTTTGCCGAGAGCATCTACCGCATTACTACGGACATTATAATCATCATTTTCTAAATCTTTAATTAAGCCGGGAATCGCCACCTCTGAGCCGATTTTGCCGAGAGCATCTGCCGCACTACTACGGACATCATAATCATCATCTTCTAAAGCTTTAATTAAGTCGGGAATCGCCACCTCTGAGCCGATTTTGCCGAGAGCTTCTACCGCACTACTACGGACATAATAATCATCATCTTCTAAAGCTTTAATTAAGCCGGGAATCGCTTTCTCAGATTTGGTTAGGTTCAAAAGCTGGATTTGGAGTAACTGAGGCACTTCTAACCCAGCTAATAAACCCACGGTTTGTGCCTGATGCTTCAGTTTTACCTCCCCTGCCAACCTCGCTCCCAACCTTAAATCCACCTCTAAAGCTAACTTCACCACTCGCACCACCTGCGCCTCATCCTCCACTAACTCGAGCATCAGTGCCAGCGGTTCTGTCCATTTCAGATAATTCAGATACTCTCGTTTCAATTTCTCATCGCTGATACCCCCAGGATTTAACGAATTGCCCCCCCTAACCCCCCCAACTTTGGGGGGGAAAACAGCAGAAGTTTTGTCTTGTTCCCCCCAGGATTGGGGGGTTAGGGGGGCAGCTCGACTCTGCAACACCTTCAGCAAATACTCTGCCGTGTAATATTCTTGAATCAGTTGATGCCGAAATTCAATTTGGTCGCCTGCCCGCATTTGAATCAGGTGATGCTTGAGTAAATCTTTCAGCCATTTGCAAGCACAGCTACGTGGTTGCTCTAATCCCTCATCCCTTAGAAATGCTGTCAGCATCTCTTCTGCCTCTTGCTTAGGAATCGCAACTTGTAAGTCAGTCCGATTTTTTCCCTGAGTCATCGTAAACGCCAGCTGCTCCAACAGCAACTGACACCAATCCCGCGACTCCTCTGTCACCGGAACATCCTGCTTGAGTTTGCCATAATAACTCTGGCTGAACTGGCGAAACACCTTTCCCAGATTCGACGGCACCTTTCCCATCTTGCTGCTAAACAGGGAACACAGCATCCACAACAGCAGAGGTGTTTGCCCAAACTCCCGCAGCCGACTCCCCAACTGCCTCAACATTTCCTCCCCCTGCTGTGGCAGATAAGCCTGGACAAACTGCTGCATCTGCGCTTCACTCAGGGGTTGCATTTCCAACTTATTAACAATATCCAAGTCACCCCCCACCCCCAAATCCCGCGTTGTGAAAATCATCGGCGTTGTTTTCTGATAGTCTTGCCGAAATTTCTGCAAATCCCGTCGTGCCTCATCGTTTGGCAATTCATTGAGTCCATCCACCAGCAGCAGCAATTGTCCCTGCCGCAACCAAGTTTTGAGCGTTTCGGCATCTACGGTTAAATTGGGGTCATGCCGTTGCAAGAAGTCTTGAATTAAGTCGAGGATGGAGGTGCGGTAGTAACGGAGTTCCACGAGAACGGGGATTTTCACGCCTCCAGTCCCCCCTGCTTCCTTACTCTTCTGTGCCTCCTCCAACAATAACCGCGCCAACGCCGTTGATTTCCCCGAACCTGGACGCCCTACCAGCAATACATGCTGCGAGGCATACTTGCGCAACCCCTCCAGCACCATCAATCGCTCAACCTTTTCCTCCCCTTTACCTCTCTCCTCCCTCTCCCGTTCTACCGTCTGTACCATCAGATCAAAATCAAATAGCAGGGGTGACTGTTCCGCCTCAGCCTGCTTTTGTCCCACTACATCCGTAATGGTGTAAACCTTCCGCCATTGAGCGTAAGTAGTGCAGAGGGATTCTAGATAGCGTACAGGTAAATTTGTCTGTTCAAGTAAGAGAACATTCCCAGCGCTGTTCTTTTGTGCTAGATTCCACTTACCAATAACATGTTCAATAATTTCTCTATCTGCTGCGGCTAAATTGAGGTCAGTCTGGCTTAGGTATTCCAAAAATACAATTAATCCTAGCCTTTGCGAATGCTCAACTGTAATATAAACCTTTGAAAGCTTAGCGCAAAGGCTGAAAACGAACTGGAAAGTAGTTGCCTCTAAAGGCAGTAAGGCAGAGTATTCTCCTAACCCACAGTTACTCAGCACAGCACTACGGAGTTCAGCATCAGCAGTTTTGAGCAGTGTTCTATGGGTTAAAATTTTCTGGAGTTGAGCCTTTTCCTGTGAGTTAAGAAATTCCATATTCAGTTATTCAATTATTCAGATTCCCATACTGATTGACTCACCGAGGAGATATTATTTTGAGATTGTGCGATCGCATTCCCCAACTCTTCTAGCCAATTCAGTTTCCCTTGCTGCATTCACTACCTTTAGGCAGTCTGTGGCAGCTCCAGGATGAGACGGTAAGCGTCCAAATATTTGAGAAGAAAAGAGTGAGCTGATCCCCACAGATAAAGGCGGAACATACGATACCGCGCCTCACCCCAACGATGTATGATTTCATCACGAGCGTCTTCGAGGTTCTCTGCCCAAGCTTTACAAGTTAAGAAATAACTGTGACGGTCATTGTAGATAGCCTGTAGCTCAAAGGGAGTTTTAGCTACACCTTTAAGAAAGTCGTGCAAACAGAAGCACGAATGATTCCTCCGGAAAATGTAACGGCTAATAAAGGAGGGAAGCTGATACTTCTGACGGCTAGCGCTGGCATCAAGGTAAACACGCCCACCTGGCTTTAAGAGACGCTGGCACTGTCTCAACACAGCAGGATAGTTCGGAAGATGTTCCATAACGCCGATGATGACAATTGCATCGTAGCATTCCCCTGACTCATGTTCTAGGAAGTGCTGGTTAATAGCTTCACAGGGCAGCTTTAGTTGCTCAATCAAAGCTGTTAGGAATTGCATAGATTCTTGGGAGATTGTCAGCGACGTTACCCGAATTCCTTGCCTTCCTGCATGTTCGGTAAAAGCTCCCCAACCAGCGCCTACATCTAGGACGCGATCGCCCGATTTCAGACCACAAGCTTCAATGGCAAAGTTAAGCTTGCGGCATTGAGCCGTCTCCAATGTCTCATTATCCCGCTCAAACACTGCCTGAGAATAACATCGGGTTTTACCTAAGAATGTTAGGTAAAACTCATTACCCAAATCATCATAGTGTTGAGAGATTGCCTGTCGATCGCTTCGGATCTGCCCAAGAATTATGGGAACTACATGTCGCCATAGTCTATACCAGAGGTAGCGGTCGGTCAACAGGTAGCGCATACTTAGAGCCTGCAACATATCACCAGTAATATCAAGACTCCCGTCAATGTAGGCTTCAGAGAGCTTACACTCGTCAAGTTGGTTCAATGCCGCAAGTCCTCTAATATCGTTAACAATCAACTTAAATAACGGTTCTCCCTTACCAAAACAATAGAAATGGCTATTCCATAGCTCTATTGCAAAGGGAATTCTGGCTTGGTCAAAAAAACGCTTCTGGACAGAACTAGATAAACCGCTACTGCTTAGGATATGTGAATTACTGATAGCTTTCAGCATTATTTTTTTATCCCAGTTACAGATTTATTGAAGAAATATTAAATGAAGCAAAATGCTCTAGTAGCAGTCGGTGGATGAATATATAGCCTCCACCAACCTTTTGCAAGAAGATTCTTTTCGTTGCATAGTTGAGGAAACGGGCATAATTCCAAGGTATATAACCATTCCACCAGAGAATGATACGCATAATAAAGTGTTGAAGGCAAACTAACCCTGAGCCTCCGCTACCAACCAATCCCAGAAATATTCCCAAACTTAAGGTGACACTCATTATTGCTGGAATCATTTGATTGGGCGGAAGATCCCTACTTCTTAACCACCAAATCGGTACAGATATGATTACAACAAGCGTAAGGAAAATGGCAGCATTAGTTGCTGATTGTAAAATACCTTGATTAGGAATTGTTCTTCTCTCTACCTCAGAACGTTTTTGAAACCCACCAATCAGAGCAAAAAATAGTACCCATATCAAAAAATCTGATAGTATATTTTTATATAAACCTTTAGTAATAAAAATGGAGATTATTGACACACATACCAACCCAATAAATAAGCCAACAACAGCATAGCTTCGAGCTTTCAACCAGGAAAATTTAGTTGTATATACTGGCTCTATTTTTTCAGAAATTAAGCGTTCAATTAGCCAGAATCCAGCTCCACATATAGTTGATTCAATCAACAACCAAACCACCAATAAATTCCACGAGAGGTGCTTTTCAAACAACCAGGCAACGAGAACTCCACTGATTCCAAATACAAGTCCAGCTGCTAATCCAATAATTAACTTACAATTCAGCTTAGAGAGTAGCTCCGCAATTAATCCCGATATTAATCCAGATAGCATTGAAGTAATCACAATCACCCACCAAGGTGTCATTCCAGATGACTCAAAAATATCTTCATAAGCATATACCCTCCAAAAAAACAACCCCACACTTAACCCATACAACCAACCTACAATCAATTTAAATCCAATACGATATACCCACGTCTGAGTTCTGGAAAGCAGCCAGCTAGGCTGCATACGCTCAATTAAAAAGACTGTTTTAGATTGCTGAACCATTCTTTGTGCTAGCCAAGTCAGCCAGCGCTTTGCTTTGTGTTCTGGATAATGATCTTGAACAACCCTACGGCTGAACATCCTGTCTATGTATGCATTAAATAGATGCTGGCGGCGTTCTTCCAAGTTCTGACTGGGCAAATCTTCAATGGACATCCCTCGGTAAGCAAGGGTAATGATATTCAGCATAAGAGGCGATTTTACCAATTCTTGCAGGTGGATATCGGTACGCAATGCTATGCTGACTGCTGCCAGTTCAGCACCAGCATCAGCCAGATAGAGTTGAACTTGCTCGCTAGTTAGTGGTTGTATGTATATGGCTGCTTGAAAGTTCAGACGGTGTCGTAGAGATTCGTAGTCCTTGATGCGACTACACACTACCATCTCTGTATCCACTTGTTCCTGATGTAATTGATTTAACGCCTGAACGCAGGCATCCCGGTAAGCGCTGTTCACCTCATCTAGACCATCAAGCAATAGCAGTAATTGCCCAGCTTTCATCCAACTTTTGCCAACTTGCTTGGGAACCTGGTATTGACTGTAGAGTTCTGAAACTAACCAATCAGCAATGGTGTGCTTCCCACCTTGCCAAGAAGAGAGGTTTAACACCACTGGTATTGGTAGGTTGACATCTTGCTGGGCACGATCAACTAAGTCACGAGCAAGTTCAACCAGAGTTATGGTTTTTCCAGCTCCAGGTTCTCCTAAAATCAGCATAGTGCGACCTATGCCCAACTGATCGAATTGATCTATGACTTTGGTATCAGGTGGTAGGGGTTGCTGGTCTTGGTCGGGAGTTTCCCAATTAAATACTACTGGTCTATTCACAGCGTTGAATCGCTCTTCGAGTCCCAATTCAATTAGTGCTTGATCATGTAAGGACTTCTCCAATACGCCGTTAACCCAGGAATTTCTAACCTTATTAAGCAGAATCTGGCGATTGCGATCCTCTTGGTAGGTTAATCGCGTTCCTATAAGTTGCTGCTTGCCCTGACTGGATGCCTGCCCTAGCTCCCACTTAGTAATAACGTATTGAATAAATTTCTTATCTTCTTCTGATAAATTAAAGTCAATCTGGCTCAGGTATTCCAAAAAGACAACTAATCCTAATTTTTCTGAATTATCAACCGTAACATATACCTGGGAAAGGGTAGCATAAATGCTGATAACGAACTTACCTAAAGGTTGATCTAACTGAACTAATCCACAATATTGATCTAGGCCACAAAACGCTAGAACATTACTACGCTCATCAGCAGTTTGAAGTTGTGAACTCTTAGTTAAAATTCGCAAAAGCTGAAATTTTTCTTGGGAGTTAAGAAAGTCCATAGTTAGCCATTAGGATTCCACAATTGCGTTTACCCTACTGTTTAAATAGTTTTTCTAACTCTGCCAATTCCCCCTCTGTCTCTGCATCCACAGCTGGCAAAGGTCGCTGCATGATGGAATAGAGCGATCGCTTTTGCACTGTTACCCCTTGCAAACCAATCTCACGCAGATGTTCATGAATTTTCAGCACCATGTTTCGGCGGTCAGCCTTTATCAAATCCGGACTGCGAAAAATTGTTGCTTTGATAGCAGGCAAAAGAAAATCTTTTACCTTATCGTATTCACCGTCAAACACAGCATCTTGAGCCTGGTAAACCAATTCCTTAATTTGGGTCAACGACTCCCAATCTTGAGCTGGACGCTTTTCTACACGGAATAGCATATAGCTATACCCCTCAAGAGGTTTACCATCACGCACAAACACCTTAGTTTTTCCCGGTGTTCCCACCTTCAAGCTGCCATTCACAACACACAGCGTATCTGGATTAATCTGGTTTTCCTCAGCCAAGATAGCCAAGAAGTAACCTGGCTTGAGGTCATTGTCCCCCCCACCACCAGCAGCACAAAAAGTTTGTTGATACCCCAATTCTAACTGCCCCTCTCCAGCACCGATTAAGTCTTCAATCCCTCGATACACAGGTTCTGCTAGCTTCACCACGGTTGAGAGTTCTGGCACTGGCAATAACTCGGAAAACCGCCCCATCGTTTTGATAAATTTGCCGATGGGGTCACTATTCACCATACTGAACAACCCAGCTTGCAACTCCACCAAGCCATCATTAAAGGGAAATAGGGGTGTTAGTGGATAGTTACACTGGATGACTTTATTCAGATTCTCTTTCGACAGTTCTTGTAGATGTCCTGGCTCAGCCAGATAGGGAATCGTAACAGACTTACCGCCATGATTGAAGCGAATCGCCGCATGAACGACTGGATACCGTTCCCTAAACCAATCCACATCTCTGGCTAAGCGCATCTCCACCAACCACAGACGACAGTAGGCTTCTCCCGCATTTATCGGTGTGGCATCGTAATCTACATTAGTCCGATATTCCGGTAGAAAAAGGGCTTGATATTTCGGGGACTCTCGCCTGAACGTTTCTGAGAAATTCTGCCAAAAACTCATGAATCACTTCCTTGCCAATATCAAGATAGTTGAGTTTGAATGTTTTTCCAGAAGGCACGAAGCGGAACACCAGATGTGGTTCCTGGCTCAAGCGATCGCCCAGCACGCCCTATACCCAGGTTTCCCCGATGAATAGCCACTAATTGCCAATCCCGATTAAAAATTGGCGCACCAGATGACCCCTCATCAGTACTGATGTTGTGGTCGATGTAATCGTCTCCCACTTGCACAATCTGACCCAAGCCAGAAATTACAACATATTGTCCTTGTGGATGGTGAATCAGGCGAATTTCCTGATTACTATCTAATATGGCATCAATTAGGTTAGCTGTCCGTTGCTTCGGCTCACCTTTGACCCTGACCAAAGCATAATCCAGTTGACTAGAGCGTGTCGCCGTATCGAGATCCAGTTCAAAGACATTTGAGTCTAAGGGGTAGCTCCCAGCTGTGTAGTTAAAACGCACCCAGGCTACTGTAGCCTGACTTTTGCTAAAAATGTGGTCGCAGGTGAGCAGCAGATTCTTCCCAATCAGGACACCAGTACCAATACCAGTTCCTTGAGGCGACTCAATTCTACCAACTGCACTGCGAGCCGCTAAAGCCTTAAGATTTTCCTGTCCCCGCTCAACTAATCGGGTGAATAAAGCAACATCCCGATCTGCCAGTCCATAAATTGGAGCCAGCTCGCATAGGTACTTGAGTAGGCTCACCAGCGGGTGATCATCCAAGCGCTGATTAGAGACAGGGTACGTCCTAAATGCTGCGACTAATGCTGGAGCAAATTTAATCGGTGTTGCACCCAGTTTCAGGTTGCTGAGCACAGCCATATCGATACCAGCACTCTCCAGAACCTCTTGGCGATCGCTAGCATCGTTAATCTTAATGGCAAATTGGTTTAGCGCTAAAGTTAAAAGAGGAACATCTCTGTCCTCCAAAAATAATTCAGGATTCATAACACTTTCATCTGTCCAGCTTGAATTTGAGTCTGTAAATTGAGATAAAACTTCAACGGCTTGATGAGGCTGTATCGAAATAGGAGCAGGAGCCTGAGCCGATGCTTGCGGGTTGAGGCGACGCTTCAAATCCTGAATAAACTCCTTCGATGAAGTTGCTTGAACCTTCTGTTTGTATAGAGATTTCTCAATTGGCTCAACAACGCTTACGTAGAGGTCACGGATGTATCTCCGCCGTGCAGCATATGTACCGTCCAATTCTGATGACCAGTAGTCATACCAGTCCCAGAGAGACCTGAATTCGTTTGGATTTGAGATAGATAGCCCCGCTTCCTGTAGCAGCTCAAATCTTAGTGCGACTTCTCGGTAAAGTTCGGTGTACTCCTCCTCCTCATGCTCAATTCGAGTTCCAGTAGCAACGTCGATCAGGATTAATTGCAGCTTTTTAATCTTTGTTAGAAACTCTTCAAGTTGTTCAGGTTCCATAAACTACATCTAAATTTTCCGCAGACTCTCCCTCGTACCTCTACACCGCAACCTCTGCCTAATTCTGAGGGCGAAGATGCTCCAGTCGCTCAACAAGTTGCTCTATCTGGCTGTTCCTGTCGCGAAACCACTCTCTAGACCAAATTCTGTAAATGCGCCAGCCAAGTTTCTCCAACACCAATTGCCGAAGGCGATCACGATCGCGGACAGTTGAATATCTGTGATAAGTTAC
Source organism: Cyanobacteria bacterium UBA8803 (assembly GCA_003505715.1). GTDB lineage: Bacteria > Cyanobacteriota > Cyanobacteriia > Cyanobacteriales > Coleofasciculaceae > UBA8803. Next base: position 12,939 of record DNXU01000537.1, read on the forward strand.
CCCATCACACTCGATGCCCAATAGAAACTCATCCCGATGGTCGTTTTTCACTGCTAAGTCAATTCGGTAATCTGAGCAACCTACTCGCCTCTCCACTCGGTAGTTACGCTTGATCAAAGCGAGGTAGATGTCGTCTTCTAAAGAAGAATTTAATCGAGTCAAATTATCAGATTGATTCCCCTCCAATTTTTTACCATCACTTGCAGCGTAAGCAAGGTAGTCTTTTAGCAGAGCCACGCCTCTACTGTTAGTCCGACTGAGGTCTAAATTCTCTGCCTGAATTGAAGCAACTAACACGAGCTTGTACTTAGCACGGGTTATTGCCACATTCAGCCGCCGTTCTCCTCCCTGTCGGCTCAGGGGACCGAAATTATGGATGAACTCACCTTGGCTATCAAATCCATATCCAAAGCTAAGAATAATCACGTCTCGCTCATCACCCTGAACCCGTTCTAGGGGTTTAAGGAAGAAATTAGGTGAGTTGTCCTGACAAAATTCTTCTAGGTTTGGATTAGTAGCACTCAGTTGATCAAGCTGCTCTTCAATGGCATCAGATTGAGGTTTACTGAATGCAATAATACCTAAAGACTGCTGGGGGTTTTGCTGAACATGCTTCAGCGTCAGCCGCGCCACTTCCTCTGCTTCACGAATGTTGTCTCGCCGCCCTCCGCGATCGTAGATTCCTCCCTCAACGTACCGGAAATGGACGCCTCGATTAGCGTCTTTCACAGGGTTGGGGAAAGAGATGAGCTGTGACTCGTAGACTTTCTGGTTGGAGAAGGCAATGAGGCTCTCGTCTTGACTTCGGTAGTGCCACATCAGGATATGGTTTTCCATGAAAGTCCAGCACTCGTCAAGTACGCTCTCGTAGATATCCTCATCCTCATCATCTTCTTCATCAGAGCTAGTGCCTACAAAAAATGAAGTGGGCGGAAGTTGCTTGTTGTCCCCAACAACAATTACCTGCTTGGCTCGCATAATGGAGGGGATTGCCTCTTCGGTACGGATTTGGGATGCTTCATCAAAGATAACGACATCGAAGTGAACCACTTGTGGATCGACGTACTGGCTTACTGCAAGTGGACTCATTAGCCAGCAGGGCTTGAGAGTAGTGACAAGTTCGGGAGCATTTGTGATGAACTCACGGATTTCCTTGTGCCTGTTTTGCTTTCCACTCTGTTGCTGAAGCAATTGCATTTGTTGCTTCGCTGTTGGTTGTCTAGACCACTCTCGCCAGCAATCAGCATGGAGCTGCCGAAGGCGGTCTCTTGCTACTTCATACTGCCGAGAATCAAGCTCAGAAAATTCCCGCACTACCTGCTCGTGGAGATGTGAGTGGAAGTTCCGCAGCTTAGGATTATTGCTGTGTACGTATTTTAGCCAGTTTTCGTAAACACCTTTCTCTAGAATGGGATACCAAGATTCTGGTGAAATCTCAGATTCCCGCAGCTTTGATAAGAATGCCCCAGCTCCTAAAGCTTCTATTTGCTCGATCAAGTTCTGATAGGTTAGCCAATCCTCGAACAAGTCAAGTTCGCTTTCAGCAGTGTTGAGAAAACCTCCCACCTCTTCTAAAGAATTGGTTCTCAGGGAATCAATAAATTCTTGGGGAAAGTAATTCAGCAAGAAGTCGAAACCTGCTTCAATCTGGTTCTGGTTAGTCTCCAGTTCGTCCTGTAGTCTTTCCAGTTCCCGACGGCAATCAAGTGAGGAAATAGCTGCTGCTACTTTCTCGGTATTAAGATCGTGTTTTCGCAGCTCTATCAACCAGTCAAGCGCCCTCCGGATGCTTTCCAAGTCCGGTTGCTCTGTATTGAAAAATGGTCTAAAAGCAACGCGAGCTGGGTGCGCGGGATCTCTGAGTCTGTTACGAAGATCCTGAAGACACACTGCTTGCTTAAGATCCGATATCAATTCCTCATCGGAAACTCGACCTTTTACTTTCCGACATTTGAGTGTACTTATACGAACTTGCCAATAAGTACGCCGTAAGAAGCAAAAGAATCCCTTGGACTTTTGATATTGTTCTAGGAGTGCTGGTAAGTTTAAGTCGAGGATTGCATTGCTGTACTTAGCTTTTAGAGGGTTAGTCCGAATAGCCTCAACGTCCCATTCAAGGTCGCAGAACAACTGATGCAGGGTGCTGACATCTGTTCCTCTTTGCCATCCTTCTGGAACTGGGGGAGCGGCAACCACATGGGCTACGGCTGAATACAGAGCTTGCAGGTCTGCCAAAGGAGTTTCTCCTCCCAATAGCTCACCCAACCGGACTTTAGCCCTCTCGGCTATTTGAATTCCTCGACGCAGGTTTTCAATTCCTCCTGAAAATTCTGAACGAACTTCAAATGGGAAGTCTTTGAGCTGGCTCCTTGTCCATACAGTTGTTGCCTTTTCCCGGAAAAATTGCAAAAATCCGCTGAGGTTACGCAGTAATTCCTCTGCATCCAATAACCGTAAATCAGACCACTCTTGAACATTAGAAAGCGTAAATTCGAGTATCGGAATCCTAGCTTGTTCGAGTCTGAGGAGTTCGCCGTAGAGTTCAAAAGCAGACTTATTCAGGGGTTGCTGCTTCTGATGTAAACGTACCGGGTGATCCTTTAGGGTTTGACGACAGCGACGAAGCTTATGGAATAACAAGTTTTGCTCTTGTAACACATGGCGTTGTAAAAGCTGACTGGCAGTTTTATTCAGATGTTCGTAAAAGTCTTTTTTATTAGTCGTACCCCTATGATGAAGATTTAAGCAGGCATCCTCAAGACCACAGTCTTTAAGCCTGTTAAAGACAACTTCTAAAGCAGTTTCTTTTTCTGAAACCAGCAAGACGCGCTTCTGTGCGCCCATCAGCTCAGCTATCATATTGACGATAGTTTGGCTTTTCCCCGTGCCAGGTGGTCCCTGCACTACGAAGTTAAGTCCTGCTTTTGCTGCCTCAATGACTTCCTGCTGGCTGGAATCAGCTTCAAGTATCTGGAAGACTGCTTCAGGATCAACTCGCTCATCTAGTTCTCTAGCATCGATTTTCTGAGGAATATTTGACTTGTCTGCTGTCGAGTTACCCGCCAGCGCTAGGAGAATCGGATGTTTGGCGACTATTTCCTCATTCTGTTCAAGCCGCTCAATGTCTCGAATCATTGCTGCCTTTGTCCTCTGAAACAAGCTAATGTAGGCAGTGTTCTCCACGTTCCAGTTAGGACGCTCAACAACAGCTTGACGAATCCTATTCAGACGTTCGTCATAGCCCAAATTTAGCTCCATTTCACTTTCAGATAAGGTAATTCCAAAGTCAGCGCTTAGTTTTTGAACCAACACCGGGTTCAGGGAGATCTCTTCCTCGGTTGAATAGAGCGTGTACTCTTGTTTCCTAGAAGTTTTACGTAATTCGACTGGTATGAGAAGGATAGGAGAACTGATGAGTTCCTTGGACTTTTCTGCAACATTCCACGTCAAAGTACCAATAGCTACAAAAAGGCTGTTGACGCCCTTCTCCTTCAGAAGGGCATTTGCCTCTTTGCGGAGCTTATTGAGAAACTTAGTACGTTCAGTCCCCATCTGCCTGGTTTCCAACTCATCGACAGGAAGTGGGCGAGACTTTTCCCCTGTGAGAGCTTCAAACAAAATTGATATTGATTCTGGATTAGAAATCTCAACAGTAGGAGGCTTGTCTTTTTTGAAGTACAGCAGACGGTTGCGCTTACTTAAATCAGCTAGTTTGTCTTTCCAGGTTTTGATTCTCTGCTGAATTTCTGGATTTACTGCGTTATTCATTAACACCCTATTTCACGACAGCTAATGAAGAAAGACCTCTGATCAAAGATGCATTCCAAATCTACCAACGTTAGTGATCCAAATCACACTAGTGCTATACCTTGATGGTTAAGACAAAGCCCTAATAGTACTTGGAGGCTTTCATTTACCCACTTTCTCCAACTTGGAGGCAATTAGGCGTTAAGCCATAAAATCATATCGCGATCCTTGGGAAGTCAAGGCGAAGAGCCGCAACAAGTAGACAGGCTCCAGAACCTTCAATTTTCCTTATAGTCGGCGTAGGAGGACTTCGTTTGTATAGCGCCAGACTTCCAGTCTGTCGGCAATTTACCAAATTCAGTTGCACCCTCAGCTAATTTTCAAAAACACGATAGCAACTGTACATGTGACCAAGGTATTTCACTAATAGGAGCGACAAGAGCCTCAGCACCTGCCGCTAGAAAATCATTAGCAAACTGGGCAGATGCACAAGCTCCACTTACAATTAATTTGCCCTGCCATTCATCCTGAAAGCTAGTTTGTTTGCCTTTGAAGATGCAATCGACTGGCAAGATTGGATCGTTGTTTGGCTCAACTCGCTTCAGTTATTCTGTATTGAAGAACGCCATCAGTGTTAAAATTTATTGTCTCAGGAAGCAAAACCATGCCATACAGCAGTTTCACCTTAGCTAAAGCGAAAAAAGATTTTGGTCTAACAACTGCTGAAGGAGGGCGGTTTTTGCCGCCAATTGACCCCATAGCTCCCAGTTCTCGGCTACAAGATGCGTTGGCAGATTTGCCTTGGGCGATCGCTGTTGGCTCAGAAAAGGCTAAGTCCGAGGGCATCATTTACCCAATCCTACAAGAGGTAAGACGTATTTTAAAAAATCAGGTGAGTCTCTTCTCTGGTAGAGATTTTACAGTGGATGTCAACAAAGGACTGAATGGCTATGTTGATTACCTGATTAGCCGTTCTCAAGAACAACTAGAAATCGAAGCACCAGTCGTGATGGTGGCGGAAGCGAAACGAGATAACCTGAATGAAGGCTTGGGACAGTGCATTGCAGAAATGGTCGCTGCTCAAATTTTCAATCAAGCCAATCAGGTTAATATTTCCACAATTTACGGGTCAGTCAGTAACGGTACTCAATGGCGCTTCTTGAAATTGGCAGGGTCAACGGTGACTATAGATTTGATGGATTATGCTCTACCTCCAGTTGACCAAATTTTGGGCTTTCTAGTCTGGATAGTTCGAGAGGGTTAGAAACGAATAAAGTCCACAACTGTTTTAGTCGGTTTCAACCGGCTTTAGCTATTAGCCGTAGAATTGATTCTACGGCGGGATATTTTTTAATTGGCTTTCTCGATGTTCATTAGCTTCCTGCCTAGTCCGGGAAACCCAGGTTTGAGCATCTTCACCTAATGCAGGTGCGGGAACTAAACCGCGAATTTCGTTCCATCGTTGTCGAGGTTTGGTAATATGTTGCGTTTGTCTAGCTTTTTCGGCTAGATAGGCGATTAATTCTAGTTGTTCTTCTAGCGTTAGAGTATCGGCTTGCTGCTTTAATTTTTGAAGGTTATTGTAACTCATAGTTGTTTTATTTGTAGACTAAAGACAACAACTATTTTAGTCGGTTTCAACCGACTTTAGCTATTAGCCGTAGAATTGATTCTACGGCGGGATCTCAGATCAAATAGATATTGGACTCGTTACCAACGACCCAAGCTAAAAATTACTAAACCCGCCCCTTGAGCGTGCCCCATGTCAGCTAAGAAATTCTCAAATGCGGACGAAAGGACTTGAACCTTCACTCCGTGAGGAACTAGAACCTAAATCTAGCGCGTCTGCCAATTCCGCCACGTCCGCAAGTATCGTGATCGCTATCATAGCAAAAACTCGACCGTTTGAGTATGTGGGGGGAGACAAAGAAATTTATCTCCCCTTCCCACCAACAGCACCAATCAACCCGATATGGCAGGACTCTCGGCTGGGTGATGATCGAACGGTAAGGTAACCGTAACTCTCGTACCAACTCCCACTTGGCTCTCTAAGTCGATTTTGCCTCCTTGTAGCTGCACGCACTGTTTTACCACTAATAATCCCAACCCGTTCCCAGCAATTGCGCCGACATTACTCCCTCGGTGGAACCCATTGAACAGAAATTTGCGATCGTCTTCAGGAATACCAATCCCACAATCTTGGATGTGGAACATCACCTTTTCCTCTTCACACACCAGTTCAAACTGGATTTCACTGCCTTCTGGAGAATACTGCATGGCATTGAGCAGTAAATTCATCAGCGTTCGCCGCAGCAATTTTTCATCCCAAAGGCCGAAACAGTGCCCTTGACTGGTAAAGGCAATGCGGTGCTGTCCACTGCCATGGTGTTGCAACTCGACACTTAGTTTATGGCAAAAGTCATTTAAATCGAGCCACGTCGGGTTTACATGCAGTTCTTTGGCTTCTATCTTCTTGAGCAAGACGAGGTCATTAAGCAGCTGGTTGATCCGTCTGGCATTGACTTGAATGCGCTGGGGGTAATTAGTATTCGTTTCGCCATTTCCTTGCTGATGATTATTTTCAATGCGTTTGGCATAAGAGAAAATATTATTGAGCGGGCTGCGCAGTTCCTGGGTAACTACGGAGGCAAAATGGGCAAGGTAAGATTTCAGAGCCATTAACTCCGCTTCTTTGGCTAAAGCTTCGCTGGCCGATGTTACTGCCTGTTTTTGCTCGGTAATATCTTTAAAGGTAATTGCAACCGCTCCGCCCTCACCGTTGATATCATTCAGACGAGTCATCGTATACTCGTAGTCTCTAATCCCCTCTGCTGTAGTCAAGCTGGTTTCATCATTGATGGATAGTCCCATCTTTAACACCGTTTCTCGTTGTACCTCTAGCCGTTCCGTGACCTCAGCGGATAACTGAAGCTGCTGCCAGGTTTTACCGATAAAATCGCTTTGGGCTAACCCCCAGGCTTTGGCTGCTGTCTGGTTCACGTAGATATATTTGCCAGCGCGATCCGAGACGAAAAAGAAATCGCTAGAACTGGAAAGAATAGTATTTAGCAGTTTACCTAACTGCTCGACCAAGGCTTCTACACTGGGGCCGGGTTGCTCTAACTGCTGGTTTGAGGCTGGGGGTTGCTCTTGCTGGCTAGCGGCTAATTGTTTAATCGCTTCCTGCTCCTGCTTAATCGCCTGCTGCTGTTTAATTGCCTCCTGCTGTTCGGCTTTCAGCTGCTTTTGCTCGGTGATATCCTCTAGGATACAAGTAATATAGATCGGTTCCTCCTCCATTGCGGGCACTAAGGCCAGGGTTAGGCGTACCCATTCTATGGATCGCTCTGGATGGAATAAGCGCTTTTCTAACTGGTAAGAGCGGCGTTCCCCTGTGAGTAGTTGATGGAACATAGCCGACTCAACACCAGGTTTATCCCAATTCATCAACTGCGGAAAAATCGCCTGTAATATTTCACCATCACACCCCAGCATATCCTGTAGGGTTTGGTTGCGATCAATGACGCGGCCCTCGCTATCCAAGAGCGCTATCCCAATAGCAGCCCGATCCAATACAGCACAAAACAGGTGTTTGCTCGGTGGTTGGCTGGACTCTCTGTACCGTACCGCCGCCAAGTCTTGCAGCCGCCACCGCAACCCTACAACCTGACCTTGAGTATCCTGAACGGGTACTACCGTAAACGACGCCAAAAAGGAAGAACCGCCACGAGGCTGAATTTGAACTGGCCAATTATTGATCGACTCACCCCGTTGCAGCTGACTCAGCTTGTAGTAGAAGTCCCGACGTTCCTGGGTGGCCACAAAGGCCACTAAGGATTTACCCACTAAACCTTCTGGGGAAAAGTTCAATAACTGAGCCGCTGCCTGATTGGCTTCGGCCACTTCTGCCTCTGGATTGGTGACCAAGTAACCATCAGGGGCAAAATTAAACAGCTCTTTGTAGCGTTGGCGTTCCGCTTCTACAGCCATACGGCTTTCGGCCAACTTTTCATTTTGTTGGCGCAGTTCTCCAGCAGCAAATTGCAATTCTTGGAGAGAATGAGACAGTTCGGTCAAACTTTCCATTAACAGTTTTTGCGGTTGAGCCGGAACTCCTTGCCCGGGTTGAGACTCATCATTCGGCACCTCGAGCAATTCGTGCGCTCGTTGCCATAGCGCTTCTACTCGTCGGAGGGACAGCGTAATTTGTTGGTCAAACGTTTCTTCAGTCATCTTCTACTTATACATAGCGCACCCTTAAACTCCATATTCTCCGATCTTCCTCCTAAGTTGTCCTCCAAAACTGAAATAGGGATGAGGGATCGGGGAGACAGAGAGGGGCAAGAGGAGGAGGGGTCTTCAGGCGTGGTGGTTTAGAGAGTTCACGAGCCGCTACTCAACTAAAATCTGATTTATAACACGATCGCCTTAATCTGTGCAGGAAGGTTTGGGAGCGCTCTTTAATTTGTAGCCGGAAAAAATAATAGGGGTGCGTTACGCTGGCGCTAACGTACCCTACTAAGTCGCAAGGGATGGGTTTTGAGTTAAGTCATATCTGCGGGGCCCATTCCCCATTCCCCAAACGACAGAGTGTGACACTTCTGGGTGCGGAAGGTGGGTTACTACGAACCTGCCAAACTGCGATTCCCCTTCTCCCAAGGTTAGGAGAAGGGGTGACCGGATGAGGGTTTTTTATTGGTGGCAGGCTCCCTCTGCCTATCCCGCGAGAATTCTATGCTAAATCAAACAACAGTATCTCTGCATCTTCTGTTGCTGTTATGGCAATATCTGTTTCCTCGCTGATGGCTGTGCCATCTCCTGGATCGAGGGGCAATCCGTTGAGGGTAATGGTGCCTTGAGCAACCTGTACCCAGGCATGGCGTTGAGGCTTTAGGTTATGAGAGATGCGATCGCCCTTTTTCAAAACTGCCCCGTACAAATCTACATCCTGCTGCACTCTCAGCGCTCCTTCCCTACCATCAGCTGCGGCAATTAAGCGCAGTTGACCTGGATTCTTGGCTAGTCCGAAGTGATGCTGTTCGTAGCTAGGCGGAGTTCCTTTCGTTTGCGGTAACAGCCAAATTTGCAAGAAGTGAGCGGGTTCGGTTTGGGAAGGATTGAACTCGCTGTGCAGAATGCCCGTACCAGCACTCATCCGCTGCACGTCACCGGGGTAAATTACTGAACCGTTACCCATGCTGTCTTTGTGTTCTAGCGCCCCCGCCAATACATAGGTAATGATTTCCATGTCACGATGTCCGTGGGTGCCAAAACCAGCACCGGGACTGACACGATCCTCGTTAATCACCCGCAGGGCGCGAAATCCCATATAACTAGGATCGTAATAATTGGCAAAGGAAAAGGTGTGGTAACTATCTAGCCAACCGTGATTGGCATGTCCACGATCTTGGGCTTTGCGAATTTCCATCATATTTATTCCTTATTAGTCATCATTAGGCGTAGAGAATCCTAAACTAGAAACTCCATTGTTCCGTTACCTTGGTTAAAGTTGGCTATGAGTGCCGTCGCAATACGGAGGATTACTCGTGTATTTGCAGTTGCATAAAGCTACCTTTTTTTTCTCAGTTTGCTCCCAAGCTAGGGGCGTAAATTCAGTGCCTTGATGGGCACCATCACAAAAAGGCTGGTTTTGCGATTGACCGCAACGACACCAATAGTAAGTTCCGGGTTCTAGTTCCAGTACGGCGGGTTTTTTATCTGCGATCGCAGGTTGAGTCATCTTGTTCTCCTCAAAGTCTTGCCACTACAAAACAGAAAATTAGTAGAAACGTTCTGCCGGAACGTCTCATTGTTGAAAAAGAAAGTCACACGCCCAGATTTGCTAGGAATTGAGCTTTCATCTTTTATCCTTTTCAACCTATTTCAACTTTATCCTTAGTAAGGTTATTATGGAAAGTATGCACTTTAAAGTAAGGTAGTACCCAAAAAGATACTATGGAAACTCAAACCCTAACCCCCAACAGAGCCAGTTGCCCAGTGGAGAGAACCCTAGAGGTAATTGGGGGGCGCTGGAAAGTCTTAATCCTGCGAGAGTTGTTTGGTGGCGTGAAGCGCTTTGGTCAACTCCACCGCGCTTTAAACGGAATTACCCAAAAGATGCTGACCCAACAATTGCGGGAAATGGAATCAGATGGCATCGTGCATCGGGAGATGTATTTGCAAGTCCCGCCTAAAGTAGAATACTCCCTAACGGCTTTAGGGGAGAGCTTGAAACCGATTATTGAGGCCATGCATGAATGGGGCATCAGGCATCTGGATCGTGAAAATCCTAACTGAGAGCCAGAGAAAATATAGCTTGCTTTTGCTGATATTCTATTTATAGCGAGCCAAATCACAGCTGTTACAACTTAAGAATAAATAAACTTAGGTTGAAATGGCTAATGACTAATGGTTATTAGCTATTAGGCATTAAGTATTTGGGGAAAAGAACAAGGGGTAAATTTTATACCCTTGGTTTGAGGGATTTATCGTGCCGCGCATAATTGCTATCATTAATGGTAAGGGAGGCGTTGGAAAAACAACTACCTCAGTTAATTTAGCCACAGCTCTATCGGATACAAAACGTGTCCTGCTCGTGGATGCCGATCCTCAAGGTTCAGCAACTTGGTGGGTTGAGCGTGGTGACGGTGTTATGGGTTTCGATCTCGCTCAAGAAACCAACCCAAAACTCTTGAGCCGTTTGCAGAAGATAAAAGATTATGATTTAGCTGTGGTGGATACACCACCAGCACTGCGCTCAGAAGCACTAGCGGCGGTCGTGGCGATCGCAGATTATATTGTTTTACCCACACCGCCAGCACCGATGGACTTAGCTGTACTTATTGAAACTGTGCGAAAAGCGATCGCGCCTTTAGGTGCAACCCATCGGGTATTGCTAACGCGGGTAGATTCCCGCAGCCTTAGAGAAGCATTGGATGCCCAGACTACCCTTGAGGAACTAGGCGTGCCAGTGTTTCATGCTTTTATACGAGCATACAAAGCTCACGAACGAGCCGCCCTTCAAGGCATTCCCATCGAGCGATGGCGAGGTGAAAATGCCCGCGAAGCAAAGGCAGACTACCGCCGTATGGCGGATGAACTACAGCGTGATTGGGGAAGGTAATGGCGAAGAAACGTTTAACAGACTTGCTGCGGGAAGAGGTGGCGAAATCACCAGAACCTCTAGATGAGGATATGCAAGAAACTACCACCGAGCCACAGGTACAGCAGAACGCGGAAGCAGTAGAGGAATTAACCATGAATATACAAGCCAAACCTAGCACTAGAAGCTCAACTCCAACCAAGGCCGAGTTGGAAGCAACGGTAACTGAGTTGAAAGCAGCATTAGCAGAAGCCCAAAATAAAGAAACAACCTTGGCTGAATTAAAAGAAGCTTGGGCAGAAGCCAATAAAAGAGAAGCCTCTTTACAAGAACAAATCACTGATTTACAAGCAGATTTGCAACAGCAGAAACAATCAGTCGAGCAACTGCAAAAAGAACTACAAGAAATCGACCAGCTCAAAACAGAGTTAGACAAAGCGAAGAAAGCAGCTGTTCAACTAGCCCAAGCAAACGAAAAGCTAACTCAAGAAATCAGTACCTTGAAAAAAGAAAATGAAGCGCTCAAAGCCAATGAACCTCAACCTCGAGAGCCAAAAATAGGACGACCTATTCAAAAAGCAACCGATAAGCCCACAGATTTCGCCAAAAGCTCCTGGCTACTTTAGCCATTACCAACCCCACCACCAACCACCACC
>DNXU01000536.1:0-1246 GCA_003505715.1 Cyanobacteria bacterium UBA8803
ATTGAACCCTTGCATTTTCCGCTATCCCCCTACCCCTTACTTCGTTGAAGGGGTAGCCCCTCGCGATTCAGGTGGGGCGAACTTTAACCCTGTATCTAAAACTGCAACAGCCTGTAGGCCAATCACTACCAAAATTACGGAATTGGCAATCCTATTCAAGCCATTACAGGAAAAATTCAACAGATTTTAGATTGCCGCTTTAAGATTGAAATTGAGCGCGTTTTCACCTCAGTTAGCCCTGCTTGCCCATTTTTGCCAGTTGGCGAAATTCCTGGTTTTATTGAGCAAAGTAGAACCCTAGGACAGCGTTCTGCTGTCCGTTTATTTCGGCAACGCATTCAAGAACTATTAGCGAATCAAATGCTATGATTGGGTAACTTGGCGAAAATCTAAAATCTAAAAATTATTTGGGTAAATGCCAAAGAATCGGTGGGATGCTGCCCTCTATCAGGACAAACATGCCTTTGTATGGCAATCTGTTGGAGACCTGTTCAACTTGCTATCACCGCAACCAGGAGAGCGTATCCTAGATTTGGGTTGCGGAACCGGACAACTAACCCAAGCTTTGGCGATCGCTCAAGCTGAAGTGATAGGAATTGATGCCGCTCCGACCATGATTGAGCAGGCAAGGCAAAACTATCCCGATCTGAAATTTGCCGTTGCCGATGCGCGAGACTTCCAAGCCGAGCAACCGTTCGATGCCGTCTTTTCCAATGCCGTGCTGCACTGGATTTTAGAACCCGATGCAGTTATTCGCTGTATCTATGATGCTCTCAAACCTGAAGGTCGGTTTGTAGCAGAGTTTGGTGGTAAGGGCAATATAAGGGCGATCGCAGCTTCACTCTACAGCGTTTTATCAGAAATAGGTTGCAATTCTCCCGAAGCGCTAAGCCCCTGGTACTTTCCCAGTATTGGTGAATATGCAACTCTTTTAGAACAGCAAGGATTTGACGTTACCTATGCCGTTCTATTTGAACGTCCCACACCTCTAGAAGATGGCGATGCAGGCATGGCGAATTGGGTAAGGATGTTTGGCAGCTGCTTTCTAGATGGACTCCCAGCCGATACTCAAACCCAAGTAATTCAAGCCGTTGAGCATCAGTTGAAACCAACGCTATATCGGGAAGGCACCTGGATAGCCGATTATCGCAGATTGCGAGTAGTTGCCATTAAACCAGGGAATAGGGAACAGGGAACAGAAAATTCCAGACTATGATATTAGCCTCCATTCCCCTTCGGCTACGCT
>DNXU01000536.1:1305-8706 GCA_003505715.1 Cyanobacteria bacterium UBA8803
TCCCCATTCCCCATTCCCCAAACGACAGAGTGTGACACTTCTGGGTGCGGAAGGTGGGTTTCAGTCCTAGAGCAGATACTGCTGGATTAAGCGATCGCCTACCCGCAAAGCATTGGCAATGATAGTTAAGCCGGGACTAACACTGGCATGAGATGGGAAAAAACTGCTGTCTACGACATAGAGATTATGTACTTCGTGGGCACGACAGTTCAAATCCAATACAGAAATCGCCGAGTCTTCTCCAAATCGGCAGGTGCCGCACTGGTGAGCAACAACCTGTGCAGGCATATCGCTGCGAGGATGGGTTGTACGGTTAAATATATTGGGCTGGGACTGCTCGACGCTTTTTAATACGTCAACCCAACGATATACTAAGCGATCGTGCGCTTCTAGATTATTCGCAGTGTAATCAATTCTTAGTTTTTCTCCCACATAGCGAACCCGATTGTTGGGATCGGGTAAGTCTTCCGTTTTCAGCCACCAACCGATTGAATGGGTTGCTAACTGCCGCAAGCCAAAATTGGGCATCAGCCTAGACAATGCCGATAAAATTGGGGGGGCTTCTGCAAAAATGACATCTTGAAAAATGCCACCAGAGTTTTGTACATGACCCATCGGATAAGGAAAATCCTTGTCTCCCCAATAAAAATCATTTAGCCCTAGCGTGCGGGTAAATGACCCAGAATTAGCACTAGAGGTTAACTGCACCACAACAGACAGCAGTTGCTTCATCAAATTTCGCCCCACTTGGCCAGATCCGTTGGCAATTCCGTTGGGGTGTTTTTCGTTGGCAGACCGTAGCAGTAATGCTGCCGAGTTCACGGCACCACAGGCAAGGACGACTATATCACCTAAAAATAAATAGGACTCTTCACCGATGTTAGCTTGAACTGCTTTGATTTCTGAACCTGATGGGTTGGTATGCAGGCAAACGACCTGAGCAGAGGTTTTGAGCGTTACGTTTTCGCTTTTGAGGATTGGGCTAACTCCGGTGTCTTCGGCATCGGTTCTACCTTGATCGCCCAACCCTAGCGGCAAATGAACGGGATGTAACCCCTGCTGAGCAAGGGTATCGCCAATGCGTTGCACCATCGGCTCATGGGCAACTTCTGGAAAAGGATAGGCTTCGCTATGGGGTGGCTCAGTGGGGTCATCTTCGAGTTTACCGTGTACTTGATATAACTTTTCGGCTTCTGTGTAGTAAGGCTCAAAGTCCTGATATTTCAACGGCCATGCAGGAGAAATCCCACCCTGATGCCGCACTTCTTCAAAGTCACGTTCGCGCCTTCGCTGCAAAACGCCACTCCAAATTTTTGTATTGCCACCAACGGCGTAATAGGTTTGAGGATAAAAAGGCTCTCCTGTATGGTCGTACCAAGATTCAGGGGCATGAAATTGCTCTTTTTTAAAAATCTCTGTATCGACCAACTCTGAACTTTCGCGATAGATCAGTTCTCCCCGATCTAGCAGCAAAATCTTTTTCCCAGTTGGTGCTAGCTTGAGCGCTAGCGTCCCGCCTCCTGCCCCCGTGCCAACGATAATTACATCATAGTATTGGTCGTCAACGATCATAGGATTCTCCTATTGCCAAACATAAATTAGCGTGTACAACACGATCCAAATGACATCGACAAAGTGCCAGAATAAAGAGGTTGCTTCAACACCAAAAAAACCGTTGTCGTAGTTACCGGGAATAAATGATCGCCCCAACATTAATGTTTGCAGCAGAATTCCGGTGAGAACATGCAAGCCATGAAATCCAGTTAATAAAAAGAAGGTGCCACCAAACAAGCCTGACTGGTAGGTAAAGGGTAAACTGCTCCATTCTCTAGCTTGCCCGAAGAGGAAATAGCTACCCATCGCCATAGTGGCTAAGAGAAATAGGCGAAAGCCCCACAGTTTTTTAGCGTGTAAATATCGCTCTGCCATGTAAATTACAAAACTACTGGATACCAGCACGATTGTATTAATGAGCGGCTCTCTAGTTTCCAAGCTAGTAATACCTGGGGGATACCAGTCAGGAGTGGTAGTTTTGTAGACAATGTAACCGATAAAGAAGCTTAAGAAGATGACACTTTCCGACAGCAGAAATACGATAAAGCCGAACTTACTATTGCCTGCTGCGTCATGCTCCTGGTGCTGTCGAACATTAGCTTCAACGTCTTGTGCGATCGCTCTTTCTGCTGTCATGATGGTTGCTGCTGCGTCAGAGATTCAGAAAATTCAGTTAAGCCTGGATTGGGAAGGTTCCCTACTAAGGGTTTGTTGCTACCGTAGCCGTAGGGACGAGCAATTACGATCGGTGTTTCTTCAAAGTTTTCTACTGTGGGTGGTGAAGAGGTAAGCCACTCTAAGCCGTATGCCCGCCAGGGATTGTTGCCTACTTTCTCACCCCTAATCCAGGAACTCACCATGTTGAGAATAAAGGGTAGAGTAGACAGCCCTAACAAAAAACCGCCAATACTTGCTAGGACATTCCAGTAGGCAAATTCGAGGTCATAGGATGCTACACGACGGGGCATTCCCATCAATCCGGCAGGGTGCATGGGCAGGAAGGTTAATGCCGTTCCCAGGTAGGTCAAGGCAAAGTGCAGTTTGCCCAAACCTTCGTAATACATGCGTCCGGTCATTTTGGGAAACCAGTGATAGATGCCGCCATAGATACCCATGACGATCGCGCCATACAGCACGTAATGGAAATGTCCAACCACAAAGTAGGTATTGTTGACATGAATATCGATCGGTACAGAAGCAAGAAAAATTCCGGTAATTCCAGCAAATAGCCAGTTACTAATGCCCCCGAGAGCAAATAGCATTGGCGTAGTGAACCGGATCTTGCCACCCCAGATCGTTGCCACCCAACCAAACACCTTGATACCCGATGGAATAGCAACCAGCATTGATGTCACCATAAACAGTATCCGCATCCAACCAGGAGTAGCACTGGCAAACATGTGATGCACCCACACCAAACCACTAACAACCGTAATCAAAATAGATGAGGCCGCAATTACCCGATAGCCAAATAGGGGTTTACGGGCATGAACGGGCAAAATTTCTGAAAACATCCCAAATACTGGCAGAACCATTACATAGACTGCCGGATGGGAATAAAACCAGAAAAAGTGTTGATATAGGATAGGATTGCCACCCCGCTCTGGTGCGAAAAAACTGGTGCCGATCGTGATATCGAGTAACAGCATGACTGCTCCCCCAGTCAGGGCAGGCAGTCCATACAGTTGAATTAACTGTGCCCCCAGCACTGACCAGACAAAAGCTGGTGTTCTAAACCAGGTCATTCCCGGTGCCCGCATTCGGAAGATAGTGGTGACAAAATTCACCCCACCCATGATGGAAGATACACCCGAAATTGCCACTGCCAAAATCCATAACACCTGCCCGTTAATCAAATTCCCCGTTGGGTTTTGTATACTTACAGGCGGATAGGCCCACCATCCTGACTGGGACGGGCCTCCCGGCACCAGGAAACTGGCTAGCATGAGAATTCCCACTACGGGAACCATCCAGAAAGAAACCGCATTGAGCCGAGGAAATGCCATATCTCGTGCCCCGATCATCAGCGGCACTAAATAATTTCCTATTCCCACTAAAACGGGGAATGTCCACATAAACAGCATGATCGAGCCATGCATAGTGAACAGCGCATTATAAACGGTGCGATCGACTAGATCGGCATCGGGGGTAATTAGTTCACCCCGCATAATCATCGATAACGTGCCACCGATCAGGAAAAAGAAGAAAGATGTGACGATGTATTGAATGCCGATGACTTTGTGATCGGTGCTGAAGGTGAAAAATCGTCTCCAGTTATCGGGCGCACCAGGGTAGGGCTGTCCGCGAACGACTTCTGGGGCCTCAAGCGAGATGTTCGTCATAAGTTATCTCATTTTCTTTTAGGTAATGGGTAATTGGTAATTGGGAAAAAGCGAACTTGTTGTACGATTACCGATTACCAAAAAAGTTTTTATCTGTAGTGCTTAGGGACATAATTCACCACAGGTGGCGGTGCAGGTGGAATGGTGTCCCAACCGCGCACGGTTACGTTGCCTTTTGTTGCACCTTCTTGCTCGTTGGCTTGGCTGTACTCAAAAGCAGCCTGATTAAAGGCCGGAGTGGGTGACTTAGCGGCAGCATCGGCAAGCCATTGTTGATACTCGTTGAAGGACTGAACCACAACATCTGCCTGATTGGCGGCAAAGTAAGTGCCACTAAACATGGAATCCCGCAGGCGGTAGGTTCCGGTTTTAACAGGAGTTAGTTCAAAATCGATTTCGCGATCGGGAACGACATCTTGCTTGAGGCGAAATGCTGGAATGTAAAAGCCATGCAACACATCCTCCGATCGCAACGTGAACCGCACCCGGCGATTGACAGGTACATGTAACTCAGTACTAGTGATATCCTGTTTGGGATAATGGAAAACCCATGCCCATTGCTTAGCGGTCACATCAATTTGCTCGATGGGAGCAGTTTCCAGTGCATTCTGAATTTCCTGCTGAGGCGTGCTATCAAAGGGTTCAGCGTAAGCAGGCTGCATCATCTGAGGCATGTGCAAATGTACCAGTTCCATCGGACCCCGCACCGCCATTTTTGCGTAAGTGCGATAGCTAACAAAGGAAAGCGTTAACACTAAAACCAACGGCACTGCGGTCCAGATAATCTCTAGCCAGGTATTGCCTTCAATCGGAGGGCCATCGCTCATGTCATACTTACTAGCTCGATGAAAGACCAACGAGTAGAGGAAAGGCCCAATTACACCTAAGTAAATGAATGTGCCTAACCCAGTGAAGAGACTGAATAAATCATCCTGCAACTTAGCTTCTGCTGCCGCTTCTGGTGGAAACCAGGAATACGATTGCTTCGCCATCCATAAGCTAGCCAACGCGACCAGGATGGCATAGACCGTGATTATTACAATTACGCGGAGTTTCAACATGGCACTGCAAACACAATAACTTTGACAAGTGGAAGGCAGAGGGCAGAAGGCATTTGCCTTCTGCCCTCTGCCTTATAGTTGATTAGGATTTTCGCCTAAGTGCAGCATTTGATCTGCTGTAACGTGAATGCCGAACTCAGCACCCAGATGAGCGCCCAGTGTGCCCTGTACAAACATCAGAGCAAAAACAAATAAACCAGCAGCGAGATAACTCCACTGCACTTGTCTGGCCATGTCTTTGCGCCACTGATAGCGTTGAAAGCCCCGCCAAACGGTCATTCCCACAATCAAGGTCAAAATCAGCACCCCCCCTACACCGTGTAAAATCATGGTTTCCAGGGCATGAAGCCCCCAGGCGCTAGTCACATCCGCTAGCGGTACAGCCAAAGAAACTTCAAACAAACCAGCCATGACCGTAAAGAAAGTAATGACTGCGGAAGCCAACAGGTTATACCAACCGACATCAAACAGGGCAGAACGGGTAACGGGAATAGCAAGATACTTAAACGCCGCCTTGTCCAGAGGAAATAGCGCCCCTACAATGTCAAAGGCGATCGCCACGATAAATAATCCTAGGGTTAGATGCACCAGGTTGGGATGAATGGGAATTAAGTAGGGCAACCCATTAACTCCCAAACTACCCCACTGTTCGAGCAGGTCTGGATTCATGAGAGACCTCCTCTGATTGCATCTACGACAGGAATCGTATGCAAGCCATAGACCCACACGAGCAAGCTGCCTAGATATGACTGAATACAAACTAGGCCAACTAGCAATACGCTCGCTGCGAAATAAGGAATGGGTAACTGTGGCCTTTCCTGCAACCGAATCACATAGCGCCATCCGGTGACGATTGCCAGAATTCCTGAGAGCGACCAGCCCAAAACTGTATGAGCATTCAGCGTTGAAACAGATGCAGCGTAAGGTTCTGCCAGACCTGCTTCAATCTGTCCAAAAATAATTGCAATGAAGATCGAAACGGTTGCGAAGGCCAGATTCCACCAACCGACTTCATACAATTTGGGATTTTTTGTGAGATACCCAAGGATATCGCAAAACGCTGCAAACAGCACCATCGCAATCACGAAATGCACCACGATGGGGTGAATGGTATCGGGATAAGGAAGGTTATGCTCGTTGAGAGGCGGAAGATACTTAAACACAGGTTTTCAGAAAGATGCAGTGGGAGTGAAAGGGGATGGTACTGAGAAATTATGTTAGCAATTCAACTGTTTAAGGAGTGTTTAAACAAGGTTTAATAGATATAGAGCCATTGTTTTTGAGTCTCAATAGTTCCTATTTGGAGGTTATCCTCATTTTTTGTTTTACAAAATCAATCTAAAGATAGATGCTCAATTCCAGCCAGCCACAGCGACCCCAGAAATTCTCGTGTCCGCACCTAACCCTAAACAGCGGGTCGCCCCTACATGAGATATGGTGGGAAGGCGATCGCGCAATCGGCGCAGGATATCGGAATCTATACATGTAAAGATATATCCCTGTAGGGGCGAGTCGCTGTGTAGATATTAAAGATGCACCGATAACCTTAATTGACTCGCCCGCTCATCCTCCTGCAAGATTGGAGCGAATACCATGCCAACTCAATCAATTTCCCAATTTACTTCTGTCTATGGGCCGGTTCATTCCTGGCGATATGGGCGATCGCTCGGTATCGATCTCCTTGGGCCAGTGTCTACTTGCTCGTTTAACTGCGTCTATTGCCAGCTTGGGGAAATTCAATCCCGTACCACCCAGCGCCAAATTTTTGTCCCCACGGAGCAAATTATCCGGGACTTGCAAGCTTTTGCTCCCTGGGATGTGGAGGTGATTACCCTCAGTGGTAATGGCGAACCTACTCTAGCGTTAAACTTAGCTGAGATTATCAGTCACATCAAACAAATTACCCATAAGCCTGTTTTGGTCTTGACCAACGGTACCCTACTGGGAGATCCCGAAGTACGGACAGCCTTGTCTTTAGCGGACAAAGTCTCGGTAAAACTTGATGCCATCTCCCCCGATGGACTGCGACGCATCAACCGAGCAACACCAGATCTGAACTGGCAGGAAATTTGGCAGGGTATACAGCAATTTCGTCTGGAGTATCGCGGTAAAATGAGCATTCAAACCATGATGTTGACCTCGTGGGATGATGTCAGGAAACACAATTACATTCAGCTGATGCAATCTTGCAGGCCAGATGAAATCCAACTCAACACCCCCACTCGCCCTAAACCTTTAAAACATCAGATCGAGGCTAGAGGCAATCATATCAGTACAGAATCTTTGCTCTACCCAGTGAAAAAACTCAAGCGAGTGAGTGCTGATATCCTACAAGCTGTTGCAGCTGAGATTTACGATGCCACCAGCATTCCCGTGCGGTGCGCTCCTTGTTAACTTAGGGAGAGGAGAAAGGGATGAGGGATGAAGGAGAGGGACAGGGAAAT
>DNXU01000536.1:8727-8854 GCA_003505715.1 Cyanobacteria bacterium UBA8803
CCTTTCATTGGGTTGCAGGGAGGGCAAGTGCGTAAGTTCTATAATAGTTAGAGGTCAGATCCCTTAATTAAGCGATCACGCACTAACTAACGGATCGCAATAATTCACCCCCTCACACCCTCACACC
>DNXU01000535.1 GCA_003505715.1 Cyanobacteria bacterium UBA8803
ACATTCCCGCCATTCCCAATACCTGATGCTTCTACCGCAGAAGATACTGTACTTCTATCAATTGCCACGGTGTCGCTGGCATCAACGTTAACACTACCAGCATTTCCTTGTCCGGCAGTAAAGGCTAATAGTTTAGCGTCATTGGTCAGGGCAACAGAGCGGGTATTAATATCAACGTTACCGCCATCGCCAATTCCCAATGATTCTACCGCCGACGACGCCCAACTATTATCAAAAGATACCGTATCGGTAGTATTAATTTTTACCCCTCCAGCATTTCCCCGTCCGTTAGTGGAAGCAGATAGCTCAGCATTATTGGTGAGGAAAAGCGATCGCGCCTGAATGCTAATCTCATTACCATCACCAACTGCTCCTTTAGCAACTAAACTCTCAATACCTGCTCCATTACTAATGGATACCGAGTCAGTTGCACTGAGGGCAATTCTGCCGGCATTGCCCACACCATAAGTTCCAGCAGTCACTTTGGCATTGTTAGTTAGCAATAGCGAGCCATTAGTGACATTGATATCAATATCGCCACCAGCTCCCCTGCCATCCTCATTCACCGCACTGGTTACAGCACTGTTATCTAAGACAAATAAATCCCTAGCTTTAATAAAAATATTGCTTGAATCTGCTTGAGTGTGAGTCTTGGAAGTGATCTCCGAACCATTTATAGCAGAGAACGAGCCAGTAGTAATGGTGAGGTTGCCTCCCTGTCCGTCAGCATTGTTAATTTGTCTGTTAAAGAGGGTGCTGTTGTCCATGACAAAGGCTTCCGTGTTGATGGTAATATCTCCTGCATCTCCCGGCCCATGAGAAGAAGAACTGATTTCAGCCTTATTATTAATGGAGAGCAACCCAGCATCAATCTTGATATTACCTGCATAGCCTCGACCAGTTCTGTCAGCAAGGGTTTCATTATTAGCAACTATCCGCGCTCGATCGGTAACTTCTAAGGTTCCAGCATTAATTCTGATTTCACCACCTCGACGGTCTACATTGCTACTATGACCGAGCAGGCTCCAGATATCGCTGTGCAACCCTTTTAAGGTAACGGTATCTCTAGCAGAAATCGTTACGTTACCCGCATCTCCATCACCAAAGGAAGCAGACACAATTTGACCGACATTGTAAAATGAATCCAAACCTGTTAACAGTAATGAACCCGTATTTATATTGATATCGCCAGCCCTACCCGTTGCACCTTCTTCTAAGCGGCTGACAACCCTACCGGAGTCAAATAAAGCCAGATCCCGAACATTAATGTTAATGTTGCCTGCATTGCCCGTGCTATCTGGTGTGACGCTGGAATTGAGTTCAGAAAAATTGGTGAGTGAGAGTGAACCAGCATTGATGGTAATACCGCCACTATTACCTGTGCCAGCAACCATACTTTCCACCCAACTGCCATTAATGTTAACAGCATTGCTGGCAGTAATCTCCACACTGCCAGCATTCCCCTGTCCATAGTTAGAAGCTTCTAGGAAAGTCTCATTGTTGAAAGTGACGCTATCCAAAGCCTTGATCGTAATATTGCCGCTCTTGCCTACACCTAAGGCACTGCTTAAGAGCCAGCCATTTATGACTGATACATTACCCGCTTGACTAGTAATATTGATATCCCCACCACTACCTAAGGTGCCGCCTGGAGATATGATGCTGCCAGTGGTAATGTCACCAAAAGCATGAAGTTCAACCGCACCAGCATTACCGCCAAGGGAGTCAGAGTATAAAACTCCGCCAGTAGTATCAATCGTGCCGTTGGTACTAGTGAGTTGGATGGATGAACCGTTGCTATATTCGGCACCAGAGTTTAAGTCACCTGTTCTAATATCTCCTCGAGCTTGAAAGGCGATCGCACCCCCATTCCCAGTACCCCCAGAGCCATCACTAATCTGGGTTGTGATAACTCCTGTGGTGGTGTCAATTGAGCCAGTCTCACTAGTAAGGCTCACGTTACCACCGTTACCAATCCCCGCTGCTTCCGAGAAAATGTTACCTGTAGTAATATCACCAAACCCAATTAGCTTGGCATTACCACCATTACCAACAGCTCCTAAAGAGGATAAGTATATATCCCCAGTTAGATTAATACCTGCGCTAGCATCAACAAAAACATCCCCACTATCACCATAAAAACTGTAATTGTCGAGCCAGCCTACCGTAATGGTGCCACCAGGTAAAGCGGCGTTGGGACTATATTGATTGGTCAGCAAGACTTTTCCGGGCGCAGGATTGAACCCAGAGTCATAGAAATAGATACCACCAATATAAATATCAGCACTAGTAGGCTCATCCGTTAGGGTGGAAAAATCGTAAAACGTGCCAGAATCACCTGTGACTCCAGCTGTCGCCACCGCCTCTGGGGTCATTCCTGCACGAATATCCAGAGTTGGTTGGTTTTGACCATCGATCGATACAGTTGTACCATCGGATAAGGTGACATTTTCAATTAAACCATTGGCCGGATCGGCACCTTGAATCCAAACGTAACCGGGGATATATACACTACCTGCGGCAAAAATGTGTAGAGAGGCTCCTTCATAAACCCAGAAACTAACGTCCCCAAGGGAGCGAATTATAGGATCGTTGGGACTTGCTAAACTGCCCAAACTACCATCAGGCTTTTCAATCCGAAAGTTACCACCACTGTAGTAATGAGCATCGCCAATCACAGAATTGGGCGACCTTAACACCATATCTTGGCCAGAGAATAAGCCACTATGAGGATGATTGAGGGCAAAAATATCAATAGCGCGATCACCTTGTACCAACAAACTCCCACCCGCTTTGGCAATGAACGGATTGGCGATACTGTCCCTTATTTTTACCGTATCTAAAGCTTGCAGTGTTAAATTGCCCCCAGCCATAAACTGGCCCTGGAGGTCTAGGTTACCTGATGCGAGAGTAAGATTTTGCCCTACTGATAAGTTCCCCTGGTTAGTAATTTTTCCAGTATGAGCAGCTAGAGCATTATTAAACAGCACCCCTGGTTGTACTGTGAGTAACTGGCTGTTTTGTAAGTCAGTAGCACTGAAGAAACCGTTTTCCCCCAACTGGATGCCATCCGCCGTAGTGGCTAAAAATGAGCCTCGGATATCGAGAGAGGCATTTGGCCCAAAATTAATGCCATTAGGATTAATCAACCATAAAGAAGCATCACCTAATACTCCCAACCTGCCAAAGATATTGGAGGGATTGCCACCTGTGACACGAGTTAGAATATTTTCTATACCAGTAGGATTAGTAAAATAAAGGCTTCTGCCTTCACCGATATTAAATTCTAGGAAGGAGTGAAATAGATTCGCCCCCCGTGCGGCACCGCCATTGATGCGATCGTTGAGCTGATCGATAGGCGTAACTACAGAATTTTCTGAGCCTAAAGTGCGATCGGGTACGAGTTGTGCTTTAACCCCAGACACAGACCACAGCGATAATAAGACTGGTACAACAGTCAGCAGGCATCGGATATTCATACTTTTAATGTTGAGTTCAAAACCCTTTAGTACTCTTGGAACTGAGCAAGCTATGGAAGTTCTATAGGAGTTTTGGTGTTAAAGAGCTTACGCATATTTCCCCCCCGATCCAGGGGTAATCTATTTAAGACTAGTGGCTAAGAGTTTTAGTCCATTTCAATGGACTTTAGCTATTAGCCAGGGAATTAATTCCCTGGCGGGCTAGGAGGGCATTCGCGTAAGTCTTGTTTTAAATACACCACACACCTAAAAAATGTGTGGAACTCAAGGCAGAACCGTTATATAGCGGTTCAATAGCTGAGTAGCATTAAGATTTGAGAGTAGGAAAAAATAACCCCTATCTTTTCCCTAATTCTTCTTACTAGGTCTCCTAAAGTTATTCCGGAAGAAAGATGGCAAAAGTTAAGCTAAGTGATAAAAAGTCTAAAATGAACTTGACAAATTGAATAAGTTAAGGTAGGAAATTTAATCAGGTCGAGTCGATTTATATTGTCGCTGGCACTACTGCATTAAAATAGCGACTCGCCCCTACAGGGAATACTTTTAATGTGAATCTGGTCTGATAGAGTAAAATGCAGTAGCGAGGTTAACCCGTGAATGATTTCCTAAACCTCTCTAGAGAATATCTCGAAGCTGGAGAGACTCTCTATCAGCAGGGAAAAAGGAGCAGACCTGTTGCATTTTGTTATATCCAGTCAGCTGAACTACTACTGAAAGGATTAGCTCAGCGCCAAGGTATTTTGTCTGAGTCTCTCAGAAAGACTCATGACCTTTTAGCTTTATGGGGTTCTCTTCATGAGTCTCAAGACAAACTTATCAGTTTGATAGAGGAACTAAGCTCTATAGATCCCAAGACAACTAGATTCCGGTATCCAGCTCAAGAGAAAGAATTTTGGGACTTAGACTATATCAGAGACAGAGTTCTTAAACTACATGATACTGATTATTAGCTTTCCTAAACTGGTATGAAGCACATGGCATTGGCAAAAAAGAAATCAAAGTTAAATATATTCTATCGGAGTAGTTACTTTATTCCTATTGAGTTGCCATTCAACTCCTGACAATAGCTAGCTAAAATTCAATCTTTAATAAATTCATACAGAGCATCAAGCAGCACGGCTACAGCTGGGGGTTTAAACGTAAAGTGGATGTAAAAAGTTCCCTGAGATGCTGGTTGTTCCAAGACGCTGGCATACATATCTTCGCTAATTTCCTCATAGCCATCAGCTTTGAAGAAATTGAGCTTGATTTGGCTCAGGGGAGGTGGGATGGATTCTGCCAAGCCATTTTCAGCACGCACCTCGGCTCCCTTGGCGGAAAGCTTGACTAATCTGCCCTTGAAAAGGGTATTGCCAATTTTTTTGCCATCTAAAATCTGATAGGATAAGTTAATTTCTGCCGGAAGCAGCAAGAAGTCCTCTTCTTCTTTAGGCAGAAACAGGTTGTACTCATCACCAATACCACCAACCTCATAGATGGCGATCGCTTCCTTAACTCCTTTGGTTTGTACCTGCTTGTAACCGTCGATTCTTAAAAGCGATCGCCCGACCTCTTGTAAAGTTGCCTCGCTAATCAAAATTTGACTGCTGGTAGTATAGGCTTCGATCCGGAAAGCCAAATTAATTTCCCTGCCAATCACCGTATACTCGGTATGCTGCTCAGAACCAATATTACCCAGCACGCATTCACCCGTGTTGATGCCGATACCCATTTGTAAGGAGGGAAAACCTAACCGTTCTAGCTCTTTATTAACCTCCATCATGGCCAACTGCATCGCCACAGCACAAGCGATCGCTCTTTTGGCATCATCTGCCCTAACTGTGGGGGCACCAAAGAGTACCAAAATGCCATCTCCCATAAACTTATCAATTGTGCCCTGGTACTGGGCAATCACCTCTAACATCGATTTCAAATAGATGTTAAGAATGCTGACCACCTCTTCGGGAGACAATTGCTCTGATAGGGCGGTGAATCCTCTTAAATCGGATGTAAGAATGGTGATTTTCTGCCGCTGTCCGCCCAGTTTCAATCCTTCAGGACTTTCCAGTAACTTGGCAACCACTTCATCCGTCAGGTAACGCCCAAAGGTTTGGCGAATGCTACCAGCAGTACGAGCAATATAAGCCGTGATAGCAACTGCCGAACCCGTCAAACCCAAAAAAGGCGGAACCACAGGCAGCCACCAACTCCAGGCAAAGGCTATGCAGGTACTCCCTAGCAATACTCCTACCGCCAGCATTGGCGCAACTGTCCGACTAAATGACCAGATACCTACTCCATCCTTATATCGTCCCATCCAAGTCAAGACCGCCCCGGCTCCAGACCAGAGCAAAATCCACAGCCATTCCCAAGGTTCCGACCAACTTTTAATTAAAGGGCGACCATCTAAGGCAATACTAAGCAGCTGACTAGCGAGATGAGCCTGAATTTCTACCCCAGACATTGGTTTAGGAATAGCAAACAGACCCCCACTGTAGGGCGTAAAGAAGGAGTCATTAAAACTTTCGCCCACAGTCCCAATTAAAATAATGCGATCGCGCCCCCAATCCTTGGGCACTCGCTCTTTCAGAATATCAGTCATTGAGACAGTATCAAAGGAGCGTCCGCGATAGTTTAATAACACCTGATAACCGCTAGCTGTAGCTCGCACGTAGCCACCATCATTTTCTTCAAAAGGCACCAATACCTGAGTCCCCAACCGCCACCAATTATCTGTACCCGCCACGATTTGGGGAGCAATGCCTTCTTTTTGAAGATAAAGTAAAGCCACGTACAGGCCAAAACTGTAAACCGTTTCCCCATTCGGAGCAGTTAGGGAAAGCAAACCTCGTCGCACCTTGTTATCGGCATCAAGAATCAGGTCATTAGCCCCTACTTGCCCTAGGGCTTTTAGAGTAGGAGGTGGGGCAACCGCATCGCGAGAGCTATCCCCAACCACTTTCTCAATGCCAACCAGATTGGGGGTTGATGTAAACACCTTGACTAATTCCTGATGACCGGGCGGCACGGGCAAATCACGATAAATGTCAAAACCAATCGCTCTGGGGTGCCTGGTTTTCAGTTTCTCGATCAAATTAGCATAAACCTCATCCGGCACAATTCCCTGCTTGATGTAGCGCAGATCTGCTTCATCAATACCAACAATTACGATCCGGTCGTCTGGGGGAAGTTGGGGGATCAGACGCATGTAGTAATCAAAAGCCGCCCATTCCCAAGACTGCAATAAACCAGTCAAGCGGACTAGGATGACCAATCCCGCTATACTGGGGGCGCTAATCCCCACGCCGCGCCATTCCCAGAGAAGTTTCTTAAAGGCTGCCCACATAAAAAGATAGGTATTTATTTTACCTATCTCAAGCTAAGCACAGCTGCATCAGTAGTTTTACTGAGGAAGTTTCAGGCTTCAGAGTCCCCCAATTTCCAGCTGTGGGGAGCCATTAACTTGACAGCAATCCAAGATCGGATTCTGGGCAAACTCTCCCAACCCAACTGAATTTAACAATTCAGCCCATGCTGTTGGCTCTTTACTCCGCAACTGTTCCAGAATAGTCAGAGCCTCGTTCCAAATCCCAGCCTTAGCATACAATTTAGCTTGTTCTAAAGGTTGTTGTTGAGCCTGCTCGATCTTCATCTGTAGCTCTGGACTTATTGAGTTACGCTCAATCCATCCTGTAATTCTCTCATCCTCTTCTCGATTGTTAGGATTGCAAATGACTCCAAAATACCACTGGTAATTATTGCCCGGTTTGAGTTCAACTGTTGGCGGGAGGTTTAGTTTAACGATACCGGAACTTTTACTCAGTGGAAAGGTGGTCTGGTAAACAACTTTTTCCTCCTGTGTTTCAACCAATATAAACTCGGCTTGTTTATTTCTTAATTCCGGAATATATACATAAATTGTCGGATTGGGCGCAATGGTTGTCCCCACATTATTTGAGGGCATCAATGCAGCCAGAAGTATTTCACCCTCGTTACTAGAAATACAGGACGAGCGACGGGAGCCTGCCCCTACTGTTCTCGGAGGTGCCCCCCGATCTGGTGCTGGGGGAAAGTAAATCTTATTTTGTAACCTAGGGGAAGACTGCGCTCTACTTGGGACAGTCCAGACAGGTAACATCAAACCAACGGTTGACAGTACAACTGCCAGTATCTTTATTAGACGAAGAGACATTGGCACAGCCACAAGCGGGACTCCTTATTTTTAGATATGGGTGTCTATTGGGTAAAGCCACCTCCAACCTTAGCCACATAAAATCTCTAGTTTTATCCTATTAATAACATCTTCATTAAGAAGATTCCAATTTTTCTGATCGGAGAATTTTTTTTTAATAAAATCTTTTTTCTTAGCTGAATTGAAAATGGAAAAGGGGCTACGGAAAAACTCTCCCCATCCCCCATTCCCCATTCCCCATTCCCCAAATGACAGAGTGTGACACTTCTGGGTGCGGAAGGTGGGATCAACTCAATAGGCCAACTACACCACCAGTACCTTCAATTACTTCCCCAATGGTATAGGCTCTAATGCCCTGTGACTCAAACCAACAGCGAGATTGCTCTGCTGTCTCTCGTGGTACGAGTATCACAAAACCAATGCCCATGTTGAAGGTATTAAACATGGCCTCCCTACTTACCTGACCAGCCTCGGCTAACCACTGAAAAATTGGCGGTACGAGCCAACTATTAGGATCGAGCTGAACAGATTGATCCGCACCAAGGCAACGAGGCAGATTCTCTGGCAACCCACCGCCAGTAATGTGAGCCATGCCATGAATATCAATTCCAGAACGACGAGCCTCCAGAATCGGTTTGACGTAAATCTGAGTTGGTGTTAACAAAACTTCGCCCAAGCTTTGGCCAGAGAGTAGTTCTGGACGAGTGTCCCAAGAAACTTCCCCTAGAGACTCTTGAACGATTTTGCGCACCAGACTGAAACCATTACTGTGAACTCCCTGACTCGCCAAACCAATAGCAATATCTCCCACTTGTACCTGAGAACCGTCTAGCATTTGGCTTTTTTCAACAATTCCCACGCAAAACCCTGCCATGTCGTACTCGCCTAGCTGATAAAAACCGGGCATTTCTGCGGTTTCCCCTCCTAGCAAGGCACAACCCGCGATGCGGCATCCTTGAACGATACCAGCAATTACCTGGGTTAACTGCTCTGAATTAAGTTGGCCAGTGGCTAAATAATCCAAGAAAAATAGTGGCTCAGCTCCACAGGTCACAACATCATTGACGCACATCGCCACCAAGTCAATGCCAACGGTGTCATGACGGTCGAGGTATTGAGCGAGTTTGAGCTTCGTCCCAACGCCATCGGTTCCCGATACCAGAATTGGTTCCCGATAACCCATCGGTAATTGGAAACATCCACTAAAACCACCCAGGCCACCTAGTACTTCAGGTCGGTGAGTGCTGTGTACCAGACTGCGAATTCGGTCTACAAAAGCTCGACCGGCCTCGACATCAACACCAGCTTCTCGATAATCCATTAGAAAAAACAGTTGTGAGCTAGAGAGCTAGTGATGTATTTTACGGTAGCTCGCTACGTTCCGAAATAGGCAACGAGCAACTCCCTTGTTCCCTTCCCCAATTACCCTTCGGCTACGCTCNNTCAGGGTAAACCCATTACCAATTCCCTTAAGTCATGATCCCCGAAATGTAAAGTTTTGATAACTTTTTCCGGGAATACCCTTGAAGGCAAAAAAAAGCCAAACCCTTATCATAGCGTTATTTCCGGCTAAAGCCCAATGTCAAGTTTTGATAAATTTTTGGAGAATTGCCAAATATCCCCGATCCCCAAACCCAAAAGTTCATGTTAGTCTGTGGCAGTTCAAAAAAATAGAACGAACACGAAACGACTACGATTTCAATGGCGCATTTGAGTTCTCTGGCAGCACAACTACCAAAAGTAAATCTCAAATCCCAAAGGATTGTGATAACAGACGTATGAATCAAAGAATTTGGAGTGGCCTCACCGTTACTCTCCTGACAACAGCTCTCGGTACGGTAATATCCAGTCCTGCCCAACAAGCTCAGGCAGTTGACCAGGGTTCTGAGAGAAACCCTTCTGCTATCCAGGTGCAGCAGCAATTACCAGCCACAGATTCCTCAGCCTTACAGCCAGCACCAGCTCAGCCTGGAGAAGCCGTTAAGGTGGGAGAATTGCAGTCTCAGACAGCTAAGGCGGCGGAAGAACAAGAAATCATTGCGAAGATTCATGCTTATGAATTAGAAGGGCGTCAAGCCGCAACACTTTACGTCCGCAGCATCCCTGTCCTGACTTTCTTAGGTGCCCCTACAGAGATCGCCAATGGGACAAAAATGGGAGAAGCGGTTGTAGACAGCCCTCCTATTGCCCAAGCTAACCGTCAAAAAATGGCAGCTTCCCATCAGGGAACACCAGACAGTACCATGTCGGGTGCAGCGAACGAGCAGGCAAAACCCAGTACCGATGCGGCGGCTAACGACGCGGACGATGATGCCGTTTGGAGGGCTACAACCGTTGCCGCTCGGCTCAATCAACTAAATCGAGAGAACTTAGATGCAGAAGCGATCGCAGTGCGTTGGAATGCTGAGTGCAACTGCTATAGCATCAACATCAATAGCGAGGAGTTAGTTAAAATCGACCAGGACACCATTTTGCCAGATACGACCGAAAATCTAGCCGAAGATGCCCTCCAGGCAACTAATCGGCTGCGACGCCTAATGGGCAATGCTCCCCCATTGCGAGAAATTATCGGTCGGCCTTTAGAGCGTAAAGTTACCCAGGTATCCATTGGGCCAGTGCGCATTCAGATTAGCGGCATTGCGTCTTGGTACGGGCCTGGTTTCCACGGCAACCGCAGCGCTAGTGGCGAAATCTACAACCAGAATGCGATGACAGCAGCCCACCGTAGCTTACCTTTCGGCACAAACGTGCAGGTTACTAACTTAAATAACGGTCGCTCAGTTGTGGTGCGGATTAATGATCGAGGACCTTATGTACGCGGTCGAGTAATCGATCTTTCCGCTGCTGCTGCTAGAACACTGGGAATACTCCATACTGGCACTGCTCCCGTGCGTATAGATGTTTTGGGTAATCCCTAAGGTAATTGGTGATTGGTAATTG
>DNXU01000534.1:0-1655 GCA_003505715.1 Cyanobacteria bacterium UBA8803
TAGCTAGAAAATTCCTGAGCCTTATGCACCGAGTAAAAATTACTCCCCCAGCTCCCTCAACCCCTCACCCCCTCATCCCCTCACTCCCTCAGCTCCCCAAATTTCTCTATCGACAATAAATCCGCCCTGCCAAGGAAAGGGGGGAGAAATTTCTTGTTCCCCCCAGATTTGGGGGGTTAGGGGGGCGTTTTTAGATTAGCCTCTGAGATTCATCTAGAAGCATGTTTTTTCTTAAATCTAACAATCGCTAATCTAAAATCTAAAATCTTATGGTTAAGGGGCAACGATATTTTGCTAGACTTCGGATTACCTGTTGGTATTTGCATCCCAAGCTATGAGAGCTACTCAAGTTGCTTCCCTACCCTTAAGCGCGATCGCTAAATCCACCCGTCAGGCAGCACGGCAGTTGGCGGTTCTTTCTACAGAGGAGAAAAATCACGCGATTGAGGCTATTGCTCAGGCTTTAGAAGCTGCTGTACCCGATATCCTAGCGGCTAACGCAGCGGATTGCCAAGCGGCTGAGGCAGAGGGTATCGCTAAACCTCTCTACAATCGCCTGAAGTTGGATGAGACGAAGCTGAAGGCAGCAATTGATGGGGTACGGGATGTGGGGAGGCTAAGCGATCCCGTTGGTACAGTGCAAATTCATCGCGAACTTGATGATGGTTTAGTCCTGAAGCGGTTAAGTTGTCCCTTGGGGGTGTTGGGCATTATCTTTGAAGCGCGTCCTGATGCGGTGATGCAAATTACCTCATTGGCGGTTAAATCGGGGAATGGTGTAATTCTCAAAGGTGGCAAAGAAGCTGTTCGGTCGTGCGAAGCTATTGTTAAGGCCATTCATCAAGGATTATCAGCGAGTGCGGTAGACCCTGCGGTGGTGCAGTTGTTAACCACTAGGGAGGAGACGATGGCGCTGTTACAGCTTGATGAGTATATTGATTTAATTATTCCTAGAGGATCTAACGACTTTGTCCGGTTCGTGCAGGAGAATACTCGCATCCCAGTACTGGGTCATGCGGATGGAATTTGTCATTTGTATGTAGATGGGGCGGCTGATATTCAGAAGGCCGTGGAG
This sequence comes from Cyanobacteria bacterium UBA8803, assembly GCA_003505715.1. GTDB lineage: Bacteria > Cyanobacteriota > Cyanobacteriia > Cyanobacteriales > Coleofasciculaceae > UBA8803. The sequence goes on from DNXU01000534.1 coordinate 1,076, forward strand.
ATTACAGTTGATGCTAAAACCCAATACCCAGCAGTTTGCAATGCAATTGAAACATTGCTGGTGCATAGTGCGATCGCGCCTAGCTTTTTGCCGTTAGCAGTGGTGGCTTTGCGAGAACGCCACGTCGAACTGCGCGGGGATGAGGCAACCCGTAAGCTTCTGAATATGGCAGCAGCGACACAGGCAGATTGGTCTACGGAGTACAACGATTTAATTCTCTCCATTAAAGTAGTGAATTCCTGGGCAGAAGCAATTGACCATATCAATACTTACGGTTCCGGGCATACGGATGCTATTGTCACCGAAGACCAAGTCATTGCCGATAGTTTCCTCAATCAAGTAGATGCGGCAAACGTGTTTCACAACTGTTCGACTCGCTTTGCTGATGGTTTCCGCTATGGCTTTGGCGCAGAGGTAGGAATTAGCACTCACAAGTTACCCCCTCGCGGGCCGGTAGGGTTAGAGGGGTTGGTGACGTATAAGTATAAAGTTACGGGTCAGGGTCATATTGTTGCTACTTATACAGGGAAGGATGCTAAGCCTTTTACTCATAAGGATTTAGGGATGAGGGATGAGGGAT
>DNXU01000534.1:1808-4001 GCA_003505715.1 Cyanobacteria bacterium UBA8803
TTCCCCATTCCCCATTCCCCATGAGCGTGATAAGAGAAACTTTTATCCGGATAGTGCCGTCCTCAAGCTGAATAGAGAACGAAAGCCAATTTTAGCGTTCAAGCAGTCCTAACGATGAAAAATGGTCAGTGTCGCTCGTGTGGCTCCTATGAAGTCAGGTGTAACAGTAATCGCAAATTTCCAGCCCTTAATACGATAATGCTGGGTTTGGGCAGTTCTTACACCCGTTACGCCTCTCTGGATACTTATGTATGCGTTACTTGCGGTTATATTGAAAGCTACGTGACTTCGCCAGAAGATTTAAACTATATCAAAGAACACTGGGCAAGCGTTAGCGTTAGCTGCAATCATACAGCGCGATCGCTAGAAAACTCTGACCACATTCCTGTGAACGGTCATGACGAGTTAACCTCTCAGGCTCCGCCGATTTGGGAAAATTAAGGAAAGGCTAAGCTACTACTGATTTTGAGCATCCTCATAATCTGAATAAATGCCAGAATTTTAAGTAACCTAAACACCATCCAGGGCGACCCAATAAGTTTTATTCACATCTACCCAATTCTCCTCACAGCGGGTCGCCCCTACCGTTTTTCATGATGAAAAGGCAGGCAAGGTTCACAGGGAAGGATCTCAGTATCTCCCTCCTCGGTAAAACCATATATAATCTCTGGGGGCGATCGCAATTCCTAAGCAATTAGACGAAAATAGAGCTGTAGCTGTCCTTTCCCATCTCACCGTGAGTCATCCTCAACCCTCTCCCCCTCGTTCCACCCGCAACAACTACCAGGAAACTCACTTCAACCGCACTCGTGCCACTTTGCGGCAGGCACTATCTTGGTCTACCAACCTGCCTCATCAACAGCGCCCTTTGCCAGATGTGGAATTGCAAGCTACGCTGCGCAATGATATTGAGGTGTTAAAATTTACCCTCGACAAACTTGACCAAAGCGTGATTCGTATTGCTACCTTCGGTCTGGTCAGTCGCGGCAAATCAGCGGTAGTTAATGCCTTGCTGGGACAAAAAATTCTGCAAACTGGTCCGTTGCACGGCGTCACCCAATGGCCTAAATCAGTGCGGTGGACGCCCAGCAATGATGGTAAAGTGCAGGTCGAGTTGATTGATACCCCTGGATTAGATGAAATTCAGGGCGAAACAAGGGCCGAGATGGCGAGGCAGGTGGCAGCGCAAGCAGATTTAATTCTGTTTGTAGTTGCTGGTGACATCACCCGCACCGAGTATCAGGCGCTTTGCGAATTGCGGCAAGCTCAAAAACCCCTCATCTTAGTCTTTAACAAAATCGACCTTTATCCAGATCAAGATCGGGAAGCCATTTACCAGCAGTTGCAACAACTCGGTACTGGCAGTCCTCGCGATCGCCGCTTGCAAAAACTGTTGTCAGCTCATGAAATTGTCATGGTAGCTGCGGAACCATCTCCCCTCCAGGTGCGCGTGGAGTGGCCAGATGGTAAGGTGACCTATGAGTGGGAAACGCCACCGCCGCAAGTGGATGAGTTGCAGCAAGCCATCTTGACGGTACTCAATCGAGAAGGGCGATCGCTCTTAGCCCTCAACGCTCTTTTTCAAGCTCGACAGGCTCAAGCCAGCATTGCTAAAAAAACCCTGTCATTGCGTCAAAAAGAGGCTGAGGATCTAATCTGGCGCTTTGCCAAGTATAAGGCACTAGCCGTTGCCCTCAATCCCATTGGTTTGCTGGATGTTTTAGGCGGCACCATTGCCGACTTAGTACTCATTCGTTCTCTATCTCGGTTGTACGGTTTACCTATGACTGGTTATGAGGCAGGAAAGCTGTGGCGGAAAATTTTACTTAGTTCTGGTGGCTTACTGCTAGGTGAACTGGGTAGCAGTTTGCTATTGGGGTTGGGGAAAAGTGCCTCTGCTATTGCCAGCACTGTAGATAGTCCGGGGGGTTTAACAGCCTATGCGGGAGCCGCTGTAACCCAAGCGGCAATTGCGGGTTATGGTGCTTATGCGATCGGCCAAGCGGCACAGCTTTATCTCGAACAAGGCTGCACTTGGGGGCCTTTTGGAGCGAGTACTGTGATTCAAGAAATTCTCGAGCGCGTAGAACCAGATACAATTCTCTACCGCTTGCGCCAAGAGTTGGGTCAACAACTCAGTCGTGGTGGTGATTAAAAATTACAACTAGGTATTTGCCCCCCTAACCCCCCAAA
>DNXU01000534.1:4060-4266 GCA_003505715.1 Cyanobacteria bacterium UBA8803
AGGGGCGGGTTTAGCGACCAATATTGTGGGCTTCTCAGATAGGTCTTCACCTCAAACCCGCCCTTTGGTAAGTTCAAAATAGGTAATCATATCGTCCCCGGTGGTATCCCTGATAGGGATTAAGAGTAATCGCGACGACTGCGATCACAAAGACCCGGAACAAGTAGGGGTTTCAATCCCTGATAGGGATTAAGAGTAATCGCGAC
>DNXU01000534.1:4373-4608 GCA_003505715.1 Cyanobacteria bacterium UBA8803
TTTCAATCCCTGATAGGGATTAAGAGTAATCGCGACTATTCTCGTAATAGCTTGGTGCTGCACGTAGGCAAAGTTTCAATCCCTGATAGGGATTAAGAGTAATCGCGACCCGACTGGTTAAGCGTTTTCCGTCAATCACAAAAGGTTTCAATCCCTGATAGGGATTAAGAGTAATCGCGACGATGGGATATCGATTTAAGGTATTAGCTAATTCAGAGTTTCAATCCCTGATAGG
>DNXU01000385.1:0-591 GCA_003505715.1 Cyanobacteria bacterium UBA8803
GTCTTGATGTTAGAAATTAAACGCACCCTTGCTGAACTGAAGGCAGCTCTGTAATAGAGTAGAACTGCAAGAGTCAGGATATAAGCTGTTGCATTAGTAGACAAAATAACAATAGCTGCTGCTGTAAATCTCTACCAAAGTTTCAAAAATACAGGGTAACAATCATTGAAAATCTACCAAATTGGTGGTTAAAGCCTAGATAATTGTTATTGCAAAATGTCAATTCTAATGCTTAATTGCTTAACCATACTGGCTCATATTTGTCAAAATTGACTCCAGCATTAAAACCTTGTGAATTTAACTTGCATAACCTTCCGGCCTAAGAATGCAAGTTGGCGATTGAGGAGTTGAAGGTTGAGGAAAACAGGCTATTCTCTAAGGTATTATATCAACGAATTCCGTATTTCTAGATCCGGCAGTTCGTTCTACAATATGTACCTGGTAGTAAAGCTTGACCCCTAGCAGGATAATGCTACTGGGTATAACCTTCAACTCTTTCTATTGCTAAGTAGCTAAGCGTGAATAGCGTACAGCAGTACAAGGAAAATCTAAAATCTTTTCCTACTCGGGGCGGGTTTTGGACAAAAGTTA
>DNXU01000385.1:698-6615 GCA_003505715.1 Cyanobacteria bacterium UBA8803
CTCCCTCTTCCCTCTCCCTATTTCAAGCTAGTTGCAGAGCAAAATCCGATGGAAAATCTACGTGTAGTCGTCACAGGCACTGTAGGAGCTGGTAAAAGTACCTTTGTGCGGACGGCTAGTGAAATTGACGTTGTAGAAATAGAACGTGCCATCACAGATCGAGAATTTTTAGCAAAACAAACCACTACCGTTGCCTTTGACTTTGGCAGACTCGTGCTTGGTGACAACATGGATCTGCATATTTACGGTACTCCAGGCCAATCTCGCTTTGATTTCATGTGGGATATTTTGATTAAGGGGGCTGATGCTTATATTCTGTTAGTAACAGCCAATCAACCTGACGGTTTTGTGTATGCTCGTGAAATTCTCACCTTTATGAACCAGCGAGTCCAAGTCCCAATGATTATTGGTCTAACTCATATGGATTGTGAGGGAGCATTACCTCCAGAAAAGATTGTGCAATCGTTAGGCATTACACCAGATCGCAATTGCCCGCCTATTGTGACAGTGAATCCTAATCTTAAATCCTCTGTGATTGAAGCATTGACTGTTTTGGTTTCCCACAAACTTAGCTAAGTACAAAATTATAAGATAAGGCAGAAAAACCTACCTCTGGACTGGGAGAAAGTATACGTCCGATAAGCCAGTTGTAAGACTGGGATAGCAGACCGCCAACATTAAGGCGGCAAGTCTTAAGAATTCCCCTGTCTTCAGACAGGGGAATGTCAACATACATGTCCACAGACTGAAGTTTGAGGCTATACCAACAGAACCTACCTAGGTAGGTTATCTAGAAGTCTGCCTAGGCAGACTTCTTTTGTGTAGCCGCGATTTTCTATCGCTGGATATTTTTGTTCCTGCCCTATTGGCACTTTAAAAAATACTATATTTACTGGGTATAGATGGCAATTAATTATTAAAATTAATATCAATTAAAATGAAGTTTTACTAAGAAAAATTAAAGTTGATATCTCCGGACTAAAGTATCCGGATTTAATTAAGAATTTCTGAATTTTCTAATTACATTAGACGAATTTAAATTCGTTAAACCATAAGTTATAGCCTACGGTGCTATTTATTTAGGTTCTATCAACAACTAACAAGGAAGCTAATTCTATGCCCTTTACAGATAATCAATTGCGTCAAGAACTTGGAGATTTTGCTAGCCTCGTATGTCTGAAAGCTATCATCACTGGTGTAGAGGATACCTTAGGCCAAAAAGCTGCTGCGGTAGCTTTGATTGCGGCTGGCCGTCAGCGAGGTAAGAGGTTAGCTGAAGATCTACATTTAGGGAATAAGGGTACTGAAATATCTCTGGAAGAAGTGGGAGGCAAGGTTAGTCATGCCTTAGGCAAAGAGGGCACCAGGTTGTGCATGGTAGACAAGATTGAGCAAGAAGGAGAAGTCTACAAAGTTTATACTCGCGAAACCGTTTGCTCGGCTGGTGAATTAGAAGGCTCATCGCGGAAATGTACCTTTACCTTAGGCGCAATTCAGGGTTTCCTAGAAGCGTTTCTAGGTAAGCGCTTGCGGGGACAACACTTGCACTCTGTATTGCAAGGTAGTACTCATGACGTTCTAGAATATACCATCTTAAGTTGAATTCTAGCAATTAGATCGGCCAGGAACTGCTGCAAAACTTCTGCCACGATGCCTTTGTGCATCGTGGCAGAAGTAACTGAGCGGTGCCTGCCGATTTTAATTTAATCCTGAAAATATTAAGATTAAAATCTATGATTTTTTCTTTATATTTTGACGAGATAATTTTTATTTTTAGCCTCTTTATCGCTTTATAGACAAGAACATTAAGTTTACAATAAAATCATAGAAAACCTTCTCACTTAGCCAAGAAATTTGCTAAAACTGATAATAAGAGTTTTCGGGCATAAAAAGCATCTGCGAAAGAATGAATGGCTTTAGTAGTGAGTAGGGTTGCCATTCATTGAGGGAAAGCTAATAACCGAAAAGAGGTCAATCATTATGTCAACTGAACAGAATTCATTACGTCAAGAACTTGGAGACTTTAGTAGCGTTGTCTGTCTCAAAGCGATCGTTACTGGTGTAGAAGAAGCTCTTGGGGAAAAAGCGGCTGCGATCGCTTTAATTGCAGCTGGTCGTCAGCGAGGCAAAAAGTTAGCGGAGGATCTGGGTTTAGTAAATAAGGGAGGTGAAATGTCTCTAGAAGACGTTACAGCAAAGGTTTGCCATACCTTAGGCCCTGATGGAACGCGCTTGTGCCTGATCGACAAGATCGAACAAAACGGAGAGACCTACAAAGTCTTGACCCGCGAAACAGTTTGCTCGGCTGGTGAACCACAAGGCTCATCGCGGTCATGCACTTTTACTCTAGGAGCTATTCAGGGGTTCTTAGAATCATTTATCGGCCAGCGCTTACGGGGAGTACAAACGGAATCTGTCTTGCGAGGCGGTACTCACGACGTTCTGGAATACACAATTTTGAATTAACTCCACACCAGAGAAATACGGTGATGGGTGATGGGTGATGGGTGATGGGTGATGGGTAATTAGGGAGAAATTGCTGACCAATTACCAATTACCAATCACCAATCACCCATCACCAATCACCAATTACCAATTACCAACTTCTTAATTCATCCACGAAAGCATCTATTTTTTCTTGAGTGACATTTTGCATGACGATGGTATGGGCCCAATTGTCAATCGTCGCTAACTGCCACTTTTGAATCAGGGACTGAGAGGGTTTTTGGAACAATACCGTATTCGAGAAGGGGTTGAGTAGGCAGGGATAGTTGATTGACTTCAGTTGCTCAAACATGTACTGGGCGTTCTGAAGACAAAATTCAACTTCTTTAGCAAACCCTTCATAACCTCGCGTTTGCAGCGCATACCACAATAAAATTGCAGCTTGGCCGTTTCGTGAACCTAAAATCGTTGTGTCTTTGGCAGCGATGTATTCTATATTATTTTCAATTTGCTTGAGATAATTTTTCCTGGTTAAAACAACTCCACAGGGAACAGGGCTGCCGATAAACTTATGGCCTGAAATAGCAACCGTGCCAATGGGATAAGTAAAATCGATTCGGGGGGCGTTGGGCACGAAGGGTAGCATCATCCCAAATAGTGCAGCATCACAATGAATGTAATAATTGGTAATATGATTTTTTTCGAGAATATCTAGGGCTCGATCTAAATCATCGATCGCCCCCTTCATCGTGGTGCCGATATTCAAGTTTACAATAGCGGGAAGATGACGATTTTTCTGGAGCATTTCGGCAAAATGCTCGTAGTCTAGTTCACCATTGTTTTGGGAACGGATAACTACAGATGGAATTCTTAACAATTTGGCGGCTTTAGCAATCGAATAATGGGCATCCTGGGAAGAGTACAACAGACCTTCAGGATAACATTCTCGACCTAGAAAAATTCCATACAAGTTCCCTTCTGTTCCGCCTGAGGTGACATAGCCCCAGAAATTACTGGCCTCAATTTTATAGAGCTTGGCAAAAAAAAATAAAACCTCTTGCTCCAGTTTCTTGGAATCGACTTTGTAATTGGATTCGCTAAAGGGATCTCCCAAATTTATTACGGAATATTGCCAAAAATTGCACAAGGGAGTGTAATCATAGTTTAAGTTGAAAGGATAACCTGTATGTAAAGTACTCTGCCGAACCACTTGGTTCAATAATGCTGATATTTCTTCCAGTACTGTTGCAGCCATTGTTTTTTCTTCCAATACCTAAACTCAAAATTACTGTTGGCGATAGGTAGAAATTTTCCGGCTACACCCTTCAGTGAAGTATCTCTTTACTCAAGATTACCTAAAAATATCCAATTCTCCCATTAAAAAAGCACCAAATTAATGCTTAATCCATGAAGATTTGATGAATTTTTTATGTTGGTAATTGGTAATTGGTCATGGAAACAAGCAGTTTGTTGTAGCATTACTAAAAAGCTTTGAGCTGTAGCAGGCATTTATAAAATCTTTATAAGATATTGCCCAACTAGAAAAAGTATGAAAATGCTTTTTTTCGATCCTAATATAATCAAAACTTTTCCTTTTTATATCCCAACACAAATTTAATAGTAATTACAATTTTATTCCTAGCTATCCGGATTAGGAACTAATGTAGTTTTGTAAACCAGATTCAACCCCCTCTCCTGTCAAGGGCGAGGGGGAGCAAGATATAGCAACTGCCATAGCGATTAGGACATGAGCGAGCTGGAAGAGCTGAGGGAGAAAGAGATTTTCTTGTTATCAGTGTTCTCAGCAACTTGACTAGTACAATGCCACTGCTAAGCTGTAGTGCATTTAAATCACATATTCTCTGTTAAGAGTTCAGGAGTTCCCTCTCTAAGATTTAATTTTTTCCAAATTTAATAACGTTTCATTGCCCGTGCCATTTCTCGCTGATCCTGACGCTCCTTCACAGTTTCACGCTTATCATGGATCTTTTTCCCTTTGCATAGGGCAATACTGATTTTGACCAAACCTCGCTTTAGGTACATCTTCAAGGGCACTAGCGTTAAACCCTGCTGTTCAACTTTGCCGATCAGCTTGCGAATTTCCTGCTTGTGCAACAACAGTCGGCGAGTGCGACGGGGGTCGTGATTGAAATAATCGCTAGTTCTTTCATAGGGGGAGATATGCACGTTAAGTAACCAGGCTTGACCGTTGCGAATTAAGGCATATCCATCTCGCAAATTGACCTTGCCCGCTCGAATGGACTTTACTTCCGTCCCTTTTAACTCAATTCCCGCCTCATAAGTTTCTAAAACGTCATAGCGGAAACGGGCTTGTCGATTATCACTAACAATCTTATAACTTTCAGTTTTATCGCTCATAAATAAATCAATTTAACGTTTAATGCCCGGAATCGCCATGATACAAGCAATTTCGCCTGCCGCCTCCACTGTGTTACACATTGTAACACGCTAAGAGCTAAGAGCCTCCATTTTGTAGGGTGCGTTACGCTCATGCTAACGCACCACTGTTAAGTTTTATTAACTAATTGACTTTTTTCGGAAAAACGGTAAAAATAGATACAGAAATAAAAACGTTCATCTCTCTGCGCCAAGGAGCCAAGTGGCCTAACGAGAGTAGAGAGACGGAAGTAGGGAGCAATCCCGAAGGAACGCGCCTCATCTTACGACAGTTGCGTTACGAGGCGAAAACCATGAAACTTACTTATCGCGGTATAAAGTACGACTACAATCCCCCCCAAGTTGAAACTGTTGAAACTGGATTCGTTGGCAAGTATCGGGGTTTAGACTGGCGATTTCGGAATTTGAAAAAGCCGCCAGTAATTCAGCCCCGTGTAAACCTCAAGTATCGGGGTGTTTATTATCAACTTCCTGGAATTGTAGCCAACAACAGCGTTGAGCAAGCACAAGCTCCCGCTTTCTCTACGGAAGATAAAGCCCGTTCCTTGATGCTGAACCGCCAGCGATCGCTCAAAAACCGTCAGCTCTCGATGTTGAATCGTTCTGCGGCGGAAGTTGGTCTGGTATAGTGAAACCTGGCTTGTGAAGCCCCTGTTGCGTTTTAGTAGAGACGTTCCGCCGGAACGTCTCTACTAGGTTAGGGGAGTTGTTGAAAAAGGGAGCCAGCAACCCGGATTCGTGATCAGGTGAAGTAAGAAATCCGCTAATTGGCGTAGAAGAATAGGAAATTTGGCGGAGGCGGTAACCCCCAGGTAGAGAAGAAAATTGAAATTAAGGACAAATCAGAACCTGAATGGATTTAGGGCTTGCGCTTTTTGAGGGACTAGCACGCTACCTAGAAAGCCATGCGTAAGCCCTCTCTCTTTTTTAACTACTTGGGGAAGGATGAAGGATGAAGGATGAAGGATGAGGGATGAGGGATGAGCAGATAAGTAGATAAGCAGATGAATACTAATTCTTAAGTAAGTTCCCTCCTCACTCCCTCATCCCTCAT
>DNXU01000385.1:6738-8763 GCA_003505715.1 Cyanobacteria bacterium UBA8803
CCTCATCCCTCATCCCTCACCTTGGCATTTCCTAAGGCACTCCAGGTGGACCTGGCGGTGGCTCAAATTCCACGGATGGTGCGGGTGGTACTACAGGTTGAGGTTGAGCTTCAGCAGTCGGCGTGACTTGATAGAATCCCAACAGCAATTGGGCATTCGGGAAATAGGTTGCCCAATATTGGGGATCTGGTTTGCTTTTCCAATTTTGACGACTGACTTCTAACAACAAAACGGGAGCGATCGCACCATTATGTTCCCCAATGACTGTTACCGCCACTTCCGTCACTAAAATATCCCCATCGAAACTGCGCTGTGCTGCCGCTCTAGCAATACCCTCAGCGCGACGCAGGAAGTTCTGGTAAGTATCGTCCTCTTTACTTCTTAGAGAAACATCAACTCGTGCTGTATAGGCTTGAGCCACTTGAGGGGCGACTAGGGATGTCGTCAGCCAACTGATACCCGTGCAGCCCAACAGTACTACTAAACTAAGTGGCGCAATTTGTTTTCGGGCAATAAACTCGATCATGGTGGTAGAAGCCGGGTGGGTCGAATACGTGTGAAAATAAGGAACAGGGAACTCCTGAACAGCAGAAGGATTTTCATTCCTTCGTGGTGCGCGAGTTCGGAATGGGTGGCTCTATTGATAAAGAATCAGCATAGCTTAAACTCAAAAGATTAGTGAAGAACTGAAAAAGTTCCAGGCCAAACTTTGGGAAACAGGACAAATGGCAAATTACGCTTGCGTCGCTATTGGCATTAACCGCTATCAGTTTTTACAACCCTTGAACTACGGGCAAGCGGATGCACGGGCACTAAGGCACTTTTTGGTAGAGCAAGCTAACTTACCCTCCCACCATTGTCTGTTGTTAACTGACACCTCACCGCTGATTGGCGATCGCTCCACCTATCCCAACCGAGACAATATTTGGCGCTGGTTGGAAGTAGATGGCAAAAATTCACCTCAAAATTCGCTCAACGGTGTCTCCAGACAGTGGCGTTGGTTCTTTTTCAGTGGTTACGGTGTCAATTGGGAAGATGTTGACTACCTGATGCCCATTGATGGCAACCCGAAGGATATTCCAGGGACGGGGATACCTGTGCGATCGCTGCTAACTGCCCTGCAAGCTCAGGGAGGCGATCACCTTCTCGTCATGTTAGATATTAACCGCTCTCCAGGACTCCAGGCGGGGAAACCAGCTGGAATTCAAACCCTTGAGTTAGCCAAGCAAATGGGAATTGCTCTAGTACTGTCGGCTCAACTCGACCAATTTTCCCACGAAGCGCCTGCCTTAGGAAATGGTTTATTTAGTGCAGCACTCTTAGAAGCTCTGCGTTATTATGACACGGATATCACTTTAGGGGATCTCTATGAGTATCTGCGCGATCGCCTACCGGAATTGTGCGAACACCACTGGCGACCCCTTCAGACACCGCTGATGGTGATACCCACAGCTCATGCCAAACAACAGCCCATTTGGCCCAGTGCCCTCAACTTGCTCACACCACAGGAAAATACTCCTATTTTCTCTGGAGCTGAAATTTCCGGGGGAGGTCTGGGGTTAGAGGATTTTTATGGTGAAGAGCCTCCTAATGGGGCAAAACCACCTGTCCCCAATCACACTATATCCCCCTCAAGACCGCAATCAAATACCGCCTTAGTACCAACCCCCACCACGAACTCCAACCACAAACCATCAACCCCAGTAGCAATGATTCCCTATCCCCAAGAACAGTTCTACCAGGAGGATACAAAGAAAAGTCCCTGGTGGCAACAACTAATCCTCTGGGGAACTGGTGCAGCATTAGTTTTAGCTCTACTGCTCGCCGCTATGACACTTCGCAACCGCAATGCCTTTATCAGCCAGCAGGCAGTAGATTCTAAAACAGAGGAGACAACAGGGCAAGGCGGACAAGAAGAACAAGGCGGACAAGGCGGACAAGGAGAACAAGGAGAACCAAGCAGTCATTCTACCGACATCTCCGCAAAAGCTTCTCCCTTATCCCCCTTATCCCCCCCTTCCCCCT
>DNXU01000267.1:0-6378 GCA_003505715.1 Cyanobacteria bacterium UBA8803
TATCCCACATTCTGCACCCAGAAGTGTCACACTCTGTCGTTTGGGGAATGGGGAATGGGTTTCCCCTTCCGCTACGCTCAGGGTAAACCCATTCCCCATTCCCCATTCGATTCTTTAATTAAATCTAAAATCTAAAATTATCCTAAGGTTGGTATTGGTATGAAATTTGAAGTTTGGGGCTTAGAAAAACTATCACCGGATAAAGGTTCCTACTATCGCGTTTGGGTTGAGCAAAAGGGCACCTTACATATTGAAGACCCCTCGAACTTAAATGATCGCTGGGTCGTCAACAATACTCGCGAATTGCTGTACATTCCCGAACAGATCCCCTCTTTCCTGAGATTTTGGACGCAAGAGGAAGATAGTATAGAACAATGTCTGATTAATATTACAGACCAAGCCTTAGAAACGAAAGGATTAATTTGGTTACCCACCGCTAAAGTCCGACCTGGTGCCAATGTACAAGGATTTGTGGTTCATCGCGACCTGGATCAGAATGGCACAATTCAATGTTCTGGGCAAGCCTTAACCTTAACCTTGATTGACCCTACTGGTTTAGAAAGAAGAGCGATCGCAATTCCAGCCGGATGCCTCCTCACCTTATTTCGCTTAGAACTCTCGGAACATGACCCCATCGGAAAATGGCAACTTGCCCTTAAACGTGAAGAGGTATTAATAGACGAAACTTATTTTGATGTCCTACGCTTCGAGAAACCCGAAATTGAAATTCAACCTCAAGTTCCCCACTGGTTCTTATTAAATTCCCAGGTTACTCCCTCGGTAAAGGTTCGATACTTCTTTGGCGAACCCGTCATCCAAGTCAAGCAAGCTAAATTGGTGGTTCGCCAACTCCAAGACGATGGGGAAATGTCTTTTTACCAAGAGACTGTACTGGATAACCTGGAACGGCCAGACGGTAACTATGAGTTTAATCTAGGCTCCAGGGCAGGAGGAGTTTATGAATGGGAGTTTACTGTTGAAGATCCCCAATCTCGAACGGGTGCTTGCCAGGGAACTTATACCATTGTTACCCAACCCTTTACCCTTTCTGTGAAGGCGCGATCGCACCTGAGCGATCTGAAACCTGAGATTCCCGTTACTGTTGAAATCAAGCTAACTAATCCTATCGGAGAACCTCTGTCAGGAATTCCCCTTCAGTTTACGATTGAGGGGTTAGAAGAGTGCTGGGAATATTTGTCGCCACCTCATTTGGTTACAGATGCCAGCGGTAAAGCGATCGCCCAAGTCCAGTTTAAAGATATTGACGACCCAACACCCTTTAAACTGAAGGCGTCAGCTATTGTGGACGGTAGCCAGCAAGAAGTTGAACAGCCAATCCGGGTAATTCCCTGGATGTCTCAAGATATTTGGTTAGATGTAGCTCTAGATAAGTCGAACTATGTTCCTGGAGAAGAGGTTAATGCCAATATCACTCTTCAGGGACGGCACGAGATTTTGAGAACTATCACGGTAGGTTCGGCGGAATTGATTGGGGATGTGGTGTTGCGATCGCTGGATTTCCGGCTCATCTCTGGCATGGGACGAGTTACGATGAAACTCCCCAAACAAATTACTGCCCCTCTCAATCTGAAAATCAGTGTTTTGAGAGATTTCCCAGAATTTATCGAACGGGATATTGTTTTACCTGTAAAACTTCGTCAAGACATTTCTAAATCCCTGCTTTGGCAAGCGACTACTGAAGGAGCTACCGAAGTTGCCACAGGCGAACCCATTTTCGTAACAGTCAACTTCCCTCAACCACTAGCTGAAGACGCTCAGGTAATCCCATGGTTAATTGATCGCCGTATTCCTAGGGCGACTAAAGAGCCTGTATTAGGAACTCGCTTTACTCCAGAGACACCGAGCCAGAAATTAAACCATTTTACTGGGATTACCATCTCCAATTGGCCAATTATCAAGCAAAATGCCAAAACTTTTGAGATTAAGTTAGGGAGAGTTTCGTGGCGGGGATGGGTTTATTTAAATGAGAACTATGAAGGCAGGCTGATTCTCATCCGCTTTCCGGAAGAGAATTGGTTTCAAAAACTGCTGGGGTTATCAATTGGCAATTGGCTTCAAGAAAAAGACCAATTCATCAAAACTTTATTATCTAGTACTTACTCCAGCGATATTGTGTATCAAGTACTACAGAAATTTAATCCAATTGAAGAATTTCAAATCTATCGAATAGATGAATATGCCTATAGGATTGAGCTAGAAAATAAATGGGCTAAATCTGCTCAGCAAGCATCAGATATTGAGAAAGAGTTAAAAGAAAAGATTTATCAGATTGCTGAAATACAGTTGGAAAGGATAAGAAGATATGCCCAACGAGGATTTGGTTTTGCTCCTGATGAAGAACTTTTGCGTCCTGTGGCAGGAGCAATACCGCCAATGGCAGCACCAGGAACAGAAATGCTAGGAGCATTCTTTTTAGAAGATTTTTTAGAAGATAAAGAGGAATTCTTTCCTGATGCTGCCATTGACGAAGGTAGTGAGGCTGAGCCAATGCCTTCTCTAGTTATTAGGGAAGACTTTATTGAAGTCGCATGTCTTAACCCTATCGATATCACCAAGGGTGCCAGTTCGGTAACAGTTGAGTTTAAAGGCAGTGATGCCATTACTGAATATGATGTGGTTATCTTTATTATGGCCGCCTCTAGCTTTGGTGTGGCTGCTCACCAAGTAACGGTCAGAAATCCTCTGTTTACCACTATTAAGAATCCAGCCGAAATGGTTTGGGGAGATAAAAGTACCCTCAGAACTATTGTGCAAAATCTCTCCCAGCAAGAATTTAACGAAGTTAGACTCAAACTCCAAACCGAAAAAATCCGCCCTGGGTTGCAGGAACAAGTCATTACAGTCCTGCCCCCCAAACAAAGTATGCTGGTGAACTGGCAAATTGAAGCCATTGAAGTGGGTAATGCCAGTGTATTGTTATCTTTAGAAACCAAGGGTTTCCGAGAAGTTTCTCAACTAGACACGCCCCTAAGAGTACAGCCACCAGGCGAACCGGAAATTCAACGCTATACTGCCCCCTTATCAGAAGATCAGCCGATAGAATGGGTATTTAACTTATCAGGAGATGAATTATTTACTCTCGGCATCCTTTCCCTAATGCCGAATGCCCAAGCAGCAGTAATTGAAGGTGTTGAATCTTTGGCTGGGTATCCTTACGGATGTTGCGAACAGACCTATGCTTCCACACTACCAAATTTCATCCTTTACAAGTATTTGGAACGGCAGGATCGCCTAACGCCAGAGTATTCTCAGCAGCTGATACATAATTTGGTGGGCGGATGCGATCGCTACCTCACCATCTTCCGCAATCCCAATACGGGTGGGTTTGGTTTATGGAGTGGTGAAAATACATCAATCTTTCACACGGCCTTAGCATTCAGTTTGTTAGCCTTAATTGGGCAAATTATTGATGTTAAACAGGATATCCTGGAGCAAGCGGTTAATTACCTGATCGAGTATCGTCAGGAGTCGGGCAGTTGGGCACCTCAACAAAGTTTAGAGACACCTTTCCCTTCCACTCTCTCGGAAGCTGGGAACACATCCTTTATTTTTCACGGTGCTAGCTTGGCCAACATCTCCTTACCTGATACTTTAAACTGGCTCAAACAAAACTTGAATAGTTACCAGGATGATGAAACCTGCCTCGCTTTGGTATTAGATGCCCTCACCAGAGTTGAATCCTATCAGCAATCTGAAGAGGAATTTATGGCTCAACTCCGGGATTTTATCCTTAAAACCCAACAATATAATGGTTCCTGGATTGGCAAAAGCAGTCTCACAGGTGCCATTGAAACCACAGCCTATTGCCTGATGGCTCTCGGTCATGCTTTCCCTGGAGATAGGACTGTAAGGAAAGCCTTAAAACAGGGATTAGATTATCTATTAGCAAACCGACGTTCTACAGGTTGGTATTCGACTCGCGATACGCTTTACGCTTCCTGGGCTATTGGAGAAATTGGGCATTTAGCTTGGACAGCAGCAGATGTAACAGGAAAAGTTACCATGGCTCTCAACGATATGGTGGTTAAAACTTTAGACTTTTCCAAGGCACGAGGGATAGAACAACTTGATTTACTTTATCAAGCCAGACGAATTTACTTAGAGCAATTCCAACCGGGTGAGAACAAAATATCTATCAAGTCTTCAGGAGATTTCAAAGCTCACGTTTTAATTGAACTGCAACTCTATCAGCAACCGCAAGAGAGCGTTGAAACCCCCTCAGGGAATCAAGTAGGTAATCTTGACATCCAGTGGAGTTCTCTAGAATTTGCCTCAGGTGAGCATAGTGATTTGAGCCTTAATTTCACTCCTAATCAACATCTAGAAGCACTCCTAATAGAAATTCCCATTCCTGCTGGTATCGCTTTTAATCTAGATGTTGACCTAGTTGAATTACCTCGGCAGTTTGAGCATGTGGAAATTAACCACAATCAGGTAGCTTTGTTTGCGTCCAATTTGAATGAACCGATTCAAATTAAGGCACGCTTCCACGGGGAATTACCCGGTGAGGTACAAGTTAATCCTATCCGCATCTATCAAATGTACAAACCTGATTTCAAGACCCTAAGTTCTAGAGTGCAACTGGTTGTTACTTAAATAGGGTTCATGGTTGATGGTTCATGGGTACGCTAACCGTTGCTCTAATACATCCGGCTGAGGACGTAATCTGCAAAATCCCTTAAAGCTTGAGCAGACTCTGAAGGTTTTAGAGGAGCTAGATTTTCGACCGCCAGTTGAGCATGGTGGGCGGCTAGCTTTCGCGATCGCTCAATTCCCTTACTTTCCATTACCAACGCCAGGGCTTGATTGATATCGTCGGGTTGGGCAAACTCTCGTTCGATGAGGACTTCTAGGTAGGGTTTTTCTTCCAGCGCATATAATACTGGCGCAGTCAAATTGCCACTAATTAGATCGGAACCTGCTGGTTTGCCCAATACTTCTGTTGAAGCTGTGAAGTCTAAGATGTCATCAACAATCTGAAAAGCTAAGCCCAGATGACGCCCGTAGAAATATAAATTTTCTGTAACATCCGGTGAAACATCACTTAATATTCCTGCTGACTTGGCGCTATTGCCAATGAGAGAAGCCGTTTTGTTGTAGGTCTTTTCCAGATAAGCTTCAATGGTGGTGGTGGTATCAAATCGGTTCAGCCCTTGCTGAATTTCTCCCTCTGCCATATCCTTAATGACTTGTGATAGCAGCTTGACTACCTCTAAGTTATCTAAATTAGCCAAATACCACGCCGATTGACCGAACAAGAAATCACCTGCCAGTACCGCCACGCGGTTGTTGAACAAGCTGTTGACAGTAGGAACTTTGCGGCGTACCTCTGCTTCATCGACGACATCGTCATGCACTAGAGAAGCCGTGTGAATCATTTCCGTAATTTCTGCCAGACGGCGATGGCGGGGTGTTAGCTCCCGCTCTAGTAGGGTTGCTCGCGAAATTAACAGGACAACGGCTGGTCTTACCTGCTTACCCCCAGCACCGAACAAATGTTCAGCTGCGGCATAGAGTATCGGGTGGCGGGCACCCACTAGCTTCTTTAAATTATCGGTCAGCAGACAGAGGTCGGCTTCCACAGGGGCAAAAAGGGAGGTCACTGAAGTCATGGATTGGGCGACTCAGACGTTAGGTTACGAAAGTTTACATATTCTTAGCTTAATATTAAGCTAACCATCCTGGTAGGGAAATGGTGTTTGACCCAGAGCAGGACTAGGGGGGAGGGGCGAGATTGTATCAACTTGTTAAGTGCATGAAAAAATTGGTGGAAATCCCTCGGATTCTTGTGTTACTCTAAATATTAAGGGTTTCAAACAATTAATGGACTAATTAAGTCTGAGGTGGTAGGAAAAACCATGTACCTCAGCAATTGGTTGAGGTGCGTTGGCGTCAGCAGAGATAGCCGTAAATTTTATGATGACTGCACAGTAGTTTTACTGAGGCAGCTAGCTTGTCATACATAATCAGTAAGATTCCCCTTGGACAACTAGGGAGCCATGCCCCTCCATTTGGGCATAGTTTTCTGCGGCTCCAAAGGTAATAAAAAAGCTAAGGGAACCATAGGTTTCCCGATAGCTGTGCCTGACAACAGCCTTCTCAGCCGACGAGCGGGTTGAATTGTGCTGTTGCCCAAACTCCTATTCAAATTTACATTTTTCTCCCTTGGGTTCATCCTATGATTTACAACGATATGCCTGTGATTATTCCTGTTCTAGCGACGGTTTACCTCTTAGCCATTTACCTGCTGTTGATAGTAGCGCAACGGACGATAAAAAGTTCAAGATATCTAGCCAACTCATTGACAGATGCTTGTGGACCCCAGGCAGAGGAGGGAGAGGGAGAGGGATGAGGGAT
>DNXU01000267.1:6413-6541 GCA_003505715.1 Cyanobacteria bacterium UBA8803
TGAGGGATGAGGGAGTGAGGAGTTAGGGGGTGAGGTAGAAAAGGAACTGACTAAAGAATTAGTTACCCATCTCCCTATCTAGTCACCCCTTCACCCCCTCACCCTCTCACCCCTTCACCCCCTCACCC
>DNXU01000378.1:0-10508 GCA_003505715.1 Cyanobacteria bacterium UBA8803
AGGGATGAGGGATGAGGGGTGAGGGGTGGGGGGTGAATTCGGAATTTAAATTAAATGAATATTTGGGCGATCGCTTATTAACTTTGCTATGGTAGCAGTATTTACGCGATGGGAGTTAATGCTAATGGCGAAAGAGCATGTTGCTAAGCTTTTCCGAGATGCTAAAGCCGATCCTTCATTAAAAGAGACGCTCAGCTCTGCCCCTAATATAGAAACTTTTATCGAAATGGCTAAAGAGAAAGGCTATGATTTTACTGTTGATGAATGGAAAGAGATGACAGGTTTTTCAGTAGAAGAGCTGAAGGGGAAATTATCTGAAATTCCTGGAATTTAATTTAAGGATGAGGGATGAGGGTGAGATTGAAGGTAGACCCTTTTTATCATGAAAAACTGTAGGGGTGACCCGCTGTTATTGATTAGGTGGATGTGAAGAGAATTTATTGGGTTGCCCTGGATGATGTTGAGATTCTTGGTAGGCTGAATTACTGGAATGGGTGAGTCAATTCAGGTTATTGTATTTATCTTTAATATCTTCACAGCGACTCGCCCGTACATTTTGGAACTTGGAACTGTTTTAAGCACCAACTTCTTTAATTAAGTTTTCTAAATAGGTTTGGGCTTCGTCGGGTGACATGAGCAGGGCTTTTCCCTGACGTAGAATTTCATACTGACCGCTGCGATAACCGTGACCTGCAATTAATCCCAAGCTGATGGCTTGATTGCCCAGTTGGTTCAGCTTGTTGAAGCTGATAGATTCCAGTTCTTGATTGAGACGGTGTTTGAACCATTCCTCATCCATACTACATTTTCCTCCTCTATCCGATCGGCATCGGAAGGTGTTGATTTTGAAGTTTTAATGAAAGGCAATTTTGGCAATCAAAATAATAGATAATCAATACTCTTCATATTAACGCAAAGGACGCAAAGGTTAACGCAAAGGGTGCAAAGCTTTGATAGCTGTAGGGTGCGTTACACTGGAGCTAACGCACCATTGCTTCTGTAGATGGTGTGTAGCTGCTCAAAATTCGTAAAAAGGGCAAGAGGGCAAAAGAGAAAGGGCTACGGAAGAATCCTGGCAGCCGCACGCACAACCCGCAGCCCGATGACGATGTTCCTGTAGTCGGGATAGCTGCGGTCACGATACGCACAACGGCAGCTATACGGGTAGAAGTTCCAACAACCGCCGCGTATTATTTTTGTAGTGTTTTTATCACTTGATAGCCAAGCACTGCCATCTGTAGGTGCGTTTTCATAATTTTGGTGATAGTCGTCTTCACACCACTCATAGACATTGCCGTGCATATCATAGAGTCCGAAAGGATTAGCAACATTAAAATATCCGACTGGTGTGGTTTCTCCTCGATATTCCCCTTTCGGGCTGTCCCCATAGGTGTAGTTGCCGTTATAGTTAACGTAGTCAGTGGTAATAATATTGCCAAAATGAAAAGGAGTGGTAGTTCCAGCACGACAGGCATATTCCCACTCTGCTTCGGTAGGGAGACGATACTCTTTTTTAGTCCTTTGACTCAGCCTCGCACAGAATTCTTTGGCATCATACCAAGAGACTTGTTCAACGGGTCTATCCCACCGACTGAAAACTCGTGGCGCAGTATCTTCTGGCTTTCCCTTAAAGGAGGAGGGGCGGGGAATTGATAAGGGTTGGGGAGGATCGTTTTTAAATTGAGATGGATCTGGTTGTAACTCACGCTCTACAGGTTCCCATCTTGCTACAACACGCCACTGAGCCTGGGTAATGGGGTAGCGTCCCATAAAAAATGACGGAACGGTGACTAGACGTTGCGGGCCTTCATTTGCCCTTCGTTCTGGCTCATTTTCGGGTGAACCCATTAGGAAAGTACCACCAGGAACCCACGTCATCTCTAGCCCGATGCCTTCGTCTAGGAATTCAGTGTAATACTGAACTTGTCCTTGCTCCTTGCGGATAACTAGTTTAACCATCTTTGTTGGAAGGCAATAGGGAATAGTAAAGAAGAAGAACTTTCCCGCCAGGGGTTCAAACCCCTGGCTAATAGCTAAAGTCCACTTAAAGTGGACTGAAATTCATATTGACTAAGCATTTAGTCCTCTTCAGAGGACTTGAGCTGTTAGCCAGGGGTTTGAACCCCTGGCGGGATGAGTGCGTTAGGTTGAAAGCTAATAAACTTTGCCCTATAGCAAGATTCAAAAAATTTGCTTTTAACCCAATGAATCTGCAAGCAATAGATTTAATAGGAATGTACCATTTAATTAGGTCATAAGTTTTTTGAATAATGGGTAGTTCGGCCATAAGTTATAATGTAGTATAATTGTATTATAAAAAATAAAAAAAAATAAAAAAATTTAAAAAGGGCAAAAGGGCAAAGGGCTATGGAAGAATCCTGGCAGCCGCACGCACAACCCGCAGCCCGATATCGTCGTTCCTGATGTCGGGATTGTTGCGGCCACGATACGCACAACGGCAGTAAGCCGGGTTGCGGTGCCAACAACCGCCGCGTAGTATTTTTTTAGTATATTCGTCACTTATTAGCCAAGCACTACCATCTGTTGGAGCATTTTCATAACTATCATGATAATCATCTTCACACCACTCATATACATTGCCATGCATATCATATAGCCCGAAGGCATTTGGATAAAAACTACCCACTGGTGTTGTTTCTCTTCTATACTCTCCTTCAGGTTCCTCTGCGTAAGTAGAACTAGCATCGTAGTTTGCCAACTTATCGATCAACGTCTCGCCAAAGTGGAAAGGTGGATAAGATTCCTCCCTTTCCTCGTCAGTAAGGGGGAGATCTGAAGTGAGGTTAGAAGTCACTGCTCTACAGGCGTACTCCCACTCTGCCTCTGTCGGAAGGCGATATTCTTGTCCAGTAAGTTTCGAGAGCCTCTGGCAAAACTCTACGGCATCGTACCAAGATACTTGTTCTACAGGTCTATCCCATCGGGTAGGCGATTTCTCCCCAAACTCTTGTTGACCCCCAAACTCTTGTTGAAAAGAAGCATCTGAAGTCTGCTGTAGTAAGAAAGATGTAGGGGGATCTTCTTTAAAATAAGCTGGCTCTGGGTCAAGGTCACGCTCTACCTTCAGATGAGTCATATTTGCCACAACCTGCCATTGCCCTTGAGTTATAGGATATTTCCCCATCAAAAAGGGTGACACTGTGACTTGATGGCGCGGTCTTTCCCGCCTAAAATAATCCAAATCATATTTTTTACACAGTCTCTCTATCTCCTCATCCTCCGTCCCCATCCAAAATGTGCCGCCAGGGATGTAAACCATATCGAGGGTAATGCCATTACCTAAGTCTTCAGTCAGGTATTGAGCGGTTTTGTTTTCAGTTTTGATGATTTCACCTTGGCGGTTGACTGTTACAGTCTGAAAATTAAATTGACTCAGACTTTCAACAACAATATCAGCCGTATCGATGAATACAACCTCAAAATTATAAGTATCAAGGGTCAGTACTTCTGACTCTCCACCCACAACAGCACCATCTCCCTCGGCAGCAAACTCATACCCCAACTGCTGCAAAATTTCCTGAGTCACCTCGGCAAAAGGCTTGATCGTGGACGCCACAGCTTCATCTTCTATCTGGGTTGGATCTCGCAACCAGGCGACAAACTCTCGCAGGGTTTTGCCCAGTTTCTTAGCTAAATCACGAGATACCCGATCCAAGACTTGCTCGCTATCGGGAACTGGCACTGACTTGAGTAATTCTGCACGAACTCCTGCGATAAACTCATACTGCACCTGTTCTGGATCGGTTGCTGGGGTAATCTCTCCCACAGGTTTGAGCAATCCTCCTAAAAATACTTCTGCCACTTGAATTTGTTGCGATCGCTCTAACATCGAGTCTTGAATTAATCGCACCACTGGCATAGTAATCATGGGTGCTGCTGCTAACAGTCCCGCTAACCTTTGAGCTAGGGGCGAGGCGTTCCAGGTAAAATCAGACACTCGCTCTTGAGCCGTTGGAGTCTCAGCAGATTCTACCCCTATCGATGCGGCTAATAAATCCTGGCGCAACACATAACCTGTGGTTTGTGCCTCCCCCTGTCCCCCTAACATTAGACTCCAGCCTTGTGCGCGTTCGGGTTCCAGGGTAATGACAGGTAAGTTAATCCCTTGAGCAAGATTGCGTAGTTGAGCCAGACGATTCACTTCAACTCTAAGATGAGGATTGAGAATGCTCAATCCCGAACTCCGGAATTGGGCAGGAGTCCCGACTCGCAGAGCAGTACGCGACCACATCCAAGCTGGTAGCATTTGTAGAATTACTACCGGGTTGCTGGCTGTCCACTCCCCTAAAATCGACAGCATTTGAGCCTCCCGCCAGAGATCGTCAGTAACATCACTCACCACCATAATCAAGCGGCGGTTTTGGGGATCTATTAACTCTTTGGCAGAAGAGGAGCGAGTTTGAGAACGCAAATAAATCTGGTTGGCTGCATTGCGCCCCATCCTCCACACCCGCACATCCCGAAACAGGCCGTAGTGCTTTAAAATTTGCTGTAGTTCTTTAACTGCGTGCCGCCAGAGGATCATAGATTCACTCTCATCAATGACCAAGGCTAACTCTAACCAAGTTTCTACAGAGGGTTGTAACTGGGGCATCCACAAGTCTGTCTGCACGATCCAATCTACTGTAGCTGGCTCATCTATTACCTGTGCTGTCAAGGATGCCACTTTTTTCAACAAGGGTTTAAGGGCGCGAATAAAGTCTAGAGGTTCCCGCACCGAACGAGCATCGGGTACTGATAGAGGTAGATAACCTGCCTGAGTGGTGTCGGAAGTGCTGCTTGGAGTTGCGGCGTATATCTCAACCTGCGGCGGTTGCCTTTGTAGAGAGGTTAGCTCTATGAGGGTTGAATCTGTCTCAATCTGTTGATCGCTCTTTAGCTCAATAGGAGGTTGAGGGGACTCCTGATTAGATGGAGTATTTCGCGAGGAAACAGTATTGACTCGTTTGTGACGTTCTAGAGTCAGCCAAAGTAGATCCGCGACTTCTGTGGCGGTAAACTCCAACTCTGAACCAAGAATCGCGATCAACTTATCTATCATAGAAACTATATAGCATTTTTATTTGATATATAAACTTATGATGTCCGGCAAATCACCCCTAATACAACCTGTCGCAGTCGCAGGGCGGGTTTTGACTTAAGTCTTATCTGCGGGGTCTATAATATTAGTCGCTAAACCCGCCCCNNTACAGATATTAGACCTTACAGATATTAGACTTTACAGATGTTTACTTCTCAAATAAAAATGCTATATATCATGTCCGGTAGCATTGGACTTGTATAAGCTGTCACGCTTTTAAATTGGGTATTAGTAGCGGACAAGATAAAAAAACATATCATTGATCCACAACGCTATCTAGGCGCTTCAATAAAAGCTGCTTTAAAGACTCTCGATCTGTGCCATCGGGTTGTATCTGGCGGGAGAATAAATAAATTGTACTTAAAAGTTGGTCGGTGGCGACCTCTTTACCTTGTTGCTGCTGCACGAAATCTTGGATGAGTTGGTCAATCGTTCCTCGCGCCTCCTGCCAATTTTGTGCCCCTAGTTCCTTGACAAAATGGGCATTGACTACCTCACGAAGAAACTCGATATCATTGGGTTCTGGCATCCTGACTCGCAGACAGCGACGTAAAAAGGCTGGGGGAAAGTCCCGTTCTCCATTACTGGTCATTACAACAATGGGAAATTTATTACACTGTACCTGACCCGCTTTGATTTCCGTATCAATTCCTCTGTCAGCCGTTCTCACGGTGACGCATTCAGTGCCCAGGCGTTCTAATTCTGGAATACTATATCCCCCTTCTTCAAAGAGATTCAGTAAATCGTTGGGTAAGTTAATATCGCTTTTGTCGATCTCATCAATCAGCAATATCCTCGGTCGATAGCTGGGTAAAAATGCTGTGCCTACTGGCCCTAACCTTAAATACTGACCGATATTTTCTTCTAATTGTTGTGGTGTTTCTTGACCTAAATCTTGTTTGAGCTTGAGGAGTTGTAAGTTTTGCAGTCGAGCGATCGCATCATAGTTATAGAGTCCATCCTTCAGGATAGTGCGAGTAGTGATAGACCAAGCTAAGACGGGGCCGAGTTGTAATTCATAAGCGATCGCATAGGCAAGAGAGGTTTTCCCAGAACCGGGGCGTCCCGTGACTAGCAAGGGACGCCGCAGATAAATAGCGGCATTAACTCCATCGATAAGTTCCTTATACCCTTGATAGATTTTCGCTTTTGGCGATGGGGAATCTACATCGACGCGATCGCTATTTTGAGGCGCAGAAAGTACCCGAAAACTTTTGCCCCGTTGATACTCGCGGCTATCTTCTTTAACCAGGCTGAGAATCTTTTGCCAACGATCTTCTAGTACTTCTTCGTCAACGTCTTGTTGGCGCTGGAACTGTCGCCAACTGGGAGCATCGGGCAAAGTACTAATTGCCTCATGAGGTTCTCGGTTGCCGTGAAAAATTTTCCAATCGTTCATTTTCCGAATTTTAAATCCTTCACAGAAGGAGTACGTTCTGGATTATCGAGTAGCATTGCCGCATGGTAGCCCCACTGCTTTTGGGGATTTGAACTGTAATAAGCAGCTTGACGTTTCTTAAAGAGTTCGTTAATTAATTGATTATGGTCTTTTAAACAATTGGCACAAAGTAGCTGCTCGAAATGGATAATAGCATCATTTTCAATATCTTGCGATCGCAGCCACAGAGCTAAGGGGGCTCCAGTTTCATGTAAAGCAAAAAATAGCGTCTCTTGCTCCTGTTTCGTCTCTGGTAAAAAACAACTTAAGCCTAGATAGTTTAAAAGATCTGCTTCTAGCTGTAGGTAGTTATAATTTTGTTCTTGTTCTAAGCGTCTGATTTTGGTCGGCAGGATATTTTGTTCCAGCGTTTTCATCTGATTCCAGGCTTTCAGGAGTCTGTTTCCGTAATCCCCATTCCCAAATCTCTCGTAAGACCTCACCACCACTCGATACTCGCGTCCCAGTTCTCGCTGGAAACGACCTATTTTTTTAATCCGCCACAGATCGACTGATTCAGCTAAATACTCAAAGGGTAAAAAGATTTCAATTCCTAAATTATAAGGGCAAGGGCTGCCACGGAGATAAATATCACAACCATGCTGGAGTAAATCTTGTAAGTAGGGCGAGATTTTCTCTTCTAAGGTTTCACCTGCCGCTAACTGGCAAGTGCTAATAGCAGAATTATGGGGATGAGGTTGATAGGGAGACTGAGGATTAGGTTTAAGAATAATAGGGATAGGAGCTTTATGCTCTAGCTGCAAATAGGCGGTGAGATTTAAAGGCTCAGAGGGATGCTCTTGTTTGACTACCACTAACAAACCAGCATTGAACTCTCCCTCTCCAGGGCGGCTCGAACCATCAGCAACGGGATACTTTCTTTCTTGTAACCATGCCTTTAATTGTTCTTGTAACTCTGAGGCGATTTTAGGATGATGGCTAAGAACTTGCAGCACGGAAATAATAGATAAAGTACCATCTGGCTTTTGGTGAAACTGTTGAGCCACAGTTAAAAAACTCTCGATGCTCAAAGATTCATCCAAAGCTAACCATTGGTTAAGCGCAGCAGGGAAAATTCCTGCCATCATTGCCCATCTGAGAACAGCTTTATCGATTTGCTCCAGATAAGGCTTTAAAATAGGTAGCCCGTCTGTAGTTGTTATTTGAGCCGATTTTGCTATACTTTCTCTCAACAGAGATGTCACCGGATAGGTGACTAAAGGTAAACGGCTCCCTTTCCCCAGAAATGTTGGCTTTTGCCGACCGCTTTCTAAGATTTGCGCTGCTTGCTCAAAGGCTCTCCCTACTGTCACAATTCCATGTTGATCGGCTTGATCTTGAGACAAAGCCTCTAGCAAAGCGCCTGTAAATTCACTATGACGTTTAGATTTTTTTGCCCATGACTCTTCGTAGGCTTGGCAAGCAGCCAGGAAATAGTAGGTGCCATTATTTTGAAAAATATTAAAGGTATTGTCAATTTCTTTAATTAAAGACCCACTATGGCAAGCATCCAGAATAAAAATGAGATTGCTTAATTCCGTCTTGTTAATAAGTGTCGTAATGTCCTGTAGGGAAATGGCATTTTGGCCAACCAGAAATCGCTCACCTTTTTTATTTAATTGGCAATCTGATGCAGCCAGGTAACCCTTTTGGGAAACTTCATCAGTGATTGGATTTTGCTTTTCCTCTAAAACGCCATGTCCTGAAAAGTAAATAATAGCTTCTTGGTTTTTGGCTTGGTTGTTGAGAAATTTTTTTAATAATTCAATCAGTTCATTACCCGTAACTTTACCTTGCCGCAGGGTAATGTGATTTTTGGGGCAATTCCCATAGTCTTGGAGAAGCTGGGCAAAATCTGTTGCGTCATTGACTGACTTACTTAAATTATCGAGATATTGACTATCATAGGTTTCAATGCCAACTACTAGAGCATATCGAGCCATCTTGCTTAAAACTTACTGAAGCCAGCTTGCCAAACGACATCCGCCATTCTAGCCTATAGATAGTCATTCTTAAGATTTGACCATGTCAGACCCTCAAACTCAACGCTTCTTCATGGCTGATGATGACGGAGAACCGTTAGAAATTGTCCTTTATTCTCAAAATCCGGTAGAACTTGACCCACCAAAGATGCCTGTTAGCACTACTGATAGTGATGATGACGAGTGGGAAGCAAAAGGAGCAGCAGATGTAGCGATCGCCTCAATGCAACAAGCCCATAAATATATTCGCTTCTATACTAAATATGTGCTAGGAGCCTTTAAAGAGTTTTCCGCTGCCGAAATTGAAGAAATGAATATTAAATTTAATCTCAAAATTGCCGGAAAGACTGGTCTACCAATGCTCACTGAAGGGTCAGGAGGTGCTGATTTTGAAGTTTCCGTCAAATGCAAATTTCCGAATAAAAATAATGCCTAATTAATATTATTTATTTAATGACTATCCTTGGGCTGATATACTGATTAAATGTGGCACTGTTGGGATTGGTATCAACAGTTAACTGGCTTTCCGCGCCATCGATCTGCAAGCGCACCAGATACCGCCCTATCTTCACCCCATAAATAGGTACGGTAATCACCAAACTATCTGCCCGACGGGGTGCTGCCTCAAATATATAAGCAGCTGGATTCTCGATAGAGGCTTCATTGAGGATTAAAATCACTCGTTGCTTTTTGCCAATGGTGATATTTGTCCGCACCTTGACTTCAGCTCTGCGCAATTCCTCACCATCGTTATCCCGTTTAGAGAGGCTGACTTTAGTAACAGTAGGGCGTACTGCAAAAGGGATAACATTAGATTGAATAGCTGGAATTAGAGAGGGCTGGGTGGTTGATGTGGCTATTATCTGGCCGCCGTTAGAACTAGTCCAGTTGGCTCCCAAGCCATTATTAGACGCTGGTTGGGTAACCCTGGGAATGCGATGAATCACCTGTAAGCTGTGCATACCAGCCCGTAACGTATCAGCAGGTAGGGAGGAAAGCGCTAAATTAATTTGGGTATCGCTGACTTCCGTAGGCGTTAACTTCATCCCATCGATCCATACCTGGGTGATATCGCTTTTCAAATTTTTGCCTTGAATTAATACAGTACTATCTGCCAAAATAGGCTCCAACATCCCAGCCTGAGCGATCACCCGATCAATTTTGGGCTGATGGGGAAAGGATGCTATACCATCAAAGGAACGACCGCGTATGGGTAAAGCTTTTTGAGCTGGCTGTTCCCCTTCGATCATCACAGCCCTTACCCGGTAGGCAACTGACAGGATATAAGGGGTTTGGAAAAATACTGACCAAACTTTAGATAAATCTTCTAAAGATAAATCCAAAGGCATGAAGGTCAGCTCTTCCAGCTGATCGCTAAGATTAGAATCAATCAAATAACTATAGTTGGAATCAGCGATCGCCTCTTGGACAGTCTCTGGTGTGAGAGAACGGCGATCGTTGAGGGTACGCATCACGCTACCCATCAGCCGTTGCGGTTCTAACTCCACCTCATTGCCGTAGAAGCTGATCATGTAATGCAAATCTAAAGCAGTTCGAGCTTGCTTTGCTTGTTGTCCGGAACGGCTGCGCATTTGAACTTCAGCAGCTTGACGGAACGCATGATTAAGACTGACGTGGTAAAGGTAGAGATTCACTCCAATTTGAGGCGTAGCCGTCCCCACATCGTTAGGCCGAACGGTTGTGACCCTCGCCCCATCCACATCAAGTTGTACCGCAGTCTGCAAGATCCTTTGCAGCGTTGCAGTGACAGTGGCAATAGCAAGATGGTTGCTCATGATATCGGTTAGTGATTATTAGAGGAATAGGGTGAGGGAGTGTTCGGTCAAACACCCATAATATATGTAGGGGCGGGTTTAGTAACCAATATTTTAGACCCCGCAGATAGCTCTTAAGTCAAAACCCGCCCTGTGACAGGTTTTATCATAATTAATTAACCGAATATGATATCATGCCCGGTTAAACAACC
>DNXU01000378.1:10825-10962 GCA_003505715.1 Cyanobacteria bacterium UBA8803
TCAACCGGACATGATATGAGGAGGTGAGGGATAAGGGAAGTGAGGTAGGAACTCAATTACCCACCGATTCTGTAGGGGTGAAGTATTCGGGCTTGTGCGATCGCCAAGAAAACCCACAGGGCGGGTTTTGACTTAAG
>DNXU01000467.1:0-648 GCA_003505715.1 Cyanobacteria bacterium UBA8803
ATGCTTCACCCTGCCTCCACGAACACAATATTACTAGATTTTACCTCCCATTTTCAGCCATCCAAAAAGTTGATCTGCTGTTAGTTCTAGTGCAATTTCCTCCAACACTGGCAAGCGATCGCCGCCCCGGATCAATTCCGGTTGCTGACGGGGTAAGAATATCAGTACGCTGAGGTCATCAGGATCAATGAACCAACCTAATCGGCAGCCTTGCTGTAGACAGTAGAGAATGTTACCAATTACTTTATTGGGTTTCTGTTCGGGGGATAGAATTTCAATTGTCCAATCTGGGGGCAGTTCAAAGTCGTCAGGTATTTCTCCACCTACCTTAAAGGGGATGCGCTGCCAAGTAAATATGGCGACATCAGGCACAATTGAGCGGCTACCAAAGCTACAGCACAGTTCAGGAAAAGCGTAGGCAATCTTGCTATCCTCAGCTACCTGGTTAACAGCAGCACAAAGTTTACCCTGCAAGCGGCTGTGTCTCCCCTTTGGCATTGGCTTCTGGATAATCTCTCCATCAATATATTCGCTAGCTGGTTTAGTTTCAGGAAGTTTCAGGAACTCCTCTAGGGTGGCTGGTTTGGATATTGTAATGCTCATGATGCTATTCTAGGGGACTTCAAAAAAATTAATTATCCAGTCCAT
>DNXU01000467.1:954-10835 GCA_003505715.1 Cyanobacteria bacterium UBA8803
TGGGGGGTTAGGGGGGCGTTTGCTTAAATCAGAGTGGGCTGCTCTTGACTCTGTCTGAGCTGATATGCTACTTTACGAACTAAAGTTGAGGTATTCAGTACCTAGCGTTTGGAGTGAGCTGCTGTCTCACATACAGTATCTTGGTAGCGTCTGCGATCGCGGGCTTTAAGAAGATACTGTGCGTGAGACATCAGCTCACACCTAGCACCACCTAAAAAGTGCTTGCTAAGTGTGAGTTGTTCTCATTTTATGAATTTCCAGATCGGTAACTATTCCCATATAAGAAGCGAGTCGAGAATAGCATTAATTCAGGGCTTACGCAGCTATACCCTATATAGGGCTAATGGTGCGTTAGCTTTCGCGTNNCGCGTAACGCACCCTACTAATAAGCTGTCACGCTTTTAAATTGGGTATTAGTAGCGGACAAGATAATCGCGACACAAGGATTTGGCAATTCTTGACAATCTGATTTAAATGACGAACAGCTTAGAGGAAGTGTGTCAGTCCTACATTGCTAATTCTGGCTTAATCCCCTTTGAGAATATTTACCTGTTGGAACTTCTTTGAGTAAGACTTTGTTGGCGCTAGGTGCGTGATTTATCAAGGCTCATCTTGTAAAAACCATACAAAACAATTCTCAAAATGAATCGTTTACACCACTACATTAGTCACGGCGACTCGCCCCTACAGGGAAGACTTGTTTATTTGGAACTAACTTAACTATAGAAAAATGCTACAACTGCCAACCATCAAAAATGAAACCCTACGACTGAGCGCTCTCACTCATCGTTCCTATATCAACGAACACCCCCAGGCAGGCGAACATAACGAGCGTCTAGAATTCTTAGGTGATGCCGTGCTAGGTTTTTTAGTCGGTGAACTTCTTTACAATCGCTACCGAGACCTGAGTGAAGCTCAACTAACTCGTTTGCGTTCTAATTTAGTAGATGAGAAGCAATTAGCAAAGTTTGCTAATCAGCTAGGTATCGGTGACCTAATGCGACTGGGTAAAGGTGCCATTAAAGAGGGGGGTCGGCACAACCCAGCCTTACTCAGCGATACCTTTGAAGCCTATATTGCAGCCTACTTTACGGAGTCAGGTATTGAAGCCGTCCGGATATTTGTCCAACCTTTGTTTACCGCAGTAGCTGATAGTATTGTTTTTCCCCAATCCGATGGCGACTCTCAAAATTTGGTAGATTGCAAGGGAAAATTTCAACAATGGGCGCTGGCTCAATTTGTTAAAAATCCTGAATATTTCATCATCGATACCTCTGGACCAGATCATGCCAAAGAATTCACAGCTGAAGTGCGGGTGAATGACACAGTGTATGGTGTTGGTAAAGGTCGTCGCAAACAAGATGCGGAGAAAGGTGCAGCCCAAGCCGCATTGAAAAAAGTTGGGCTAGCCTAGAGAATATTCAAAGTTAGATGGTAATCTAGCTAATCGCGTACCCCCTATGACCGAAAGCCTGAGTCCCACAACGTTGCCTCCTGCCTTTGCGGACCACACCCAACTCCCCGAATCCGATGGCACGTTTGTGAAAAACTTCCAAGAACATCCCCAGAGTATCCTGCTCACCGACTCCTTAGAAACCACACTCCAAACCCTTCACCCCGACGGGCAGTATGCGATCGGGCAAGATTGTGGCATCTACTGGCGCGAAACTGATCCCCCCGAACGCGGAGCCGAAGCCCCTGATTGGTTCTATGTCCCTAACGTCCCACCGCTTTTAGACGGAGAAATCCGCCGCTCCTACGTGTTGTGGCGCGAGTATATGGTGCCAGTGATTGCCATTGAGTTAGCTAGTGGTGATGGTTCCGAAGAAAGAGACAACACCCCCTTATCTCGTTTGTCAGAAGCTGCCACCCAGAAACCGGGAAAGTTTTGGGTATACGAGCAGATTATCCGTATCCCCTATTACGCCATATACACCATCAAAACCAGCGAACTAGAAGTCTACAACAAGGAACGTTTCCCTATATCTGCCCTGATTTCGTTGTGGAATTGCGATCAAGTTCGGATACGCTGAGTGATTTGCAAGGGAAGATGCGAGAGTATATGGAAAATGGAGCGCGTCTGGGATGGTTGCTCGACCCAAAACATCGGCGAGTAGAAGTTTCTCGTCCGGGACAGGAGGTAGAAGTATTGGAGAATCCGGTTGAGTTGTCGGGAGAAGATGTGCTGCCGGGATTTATTTTGAATTTGAATAAGTTGTGGGGATAGGGATAATATCAACTCCTTTGTGTCTAACCTATGTCTTGCACTTAGCGTCCTAACCGCCTTGGCAGTTGCTATATCTGAGATAATTGCGATGCAACTCGACACGATATCAAAGGAGTTTTTTGATATCCCCATAAGCGCGATAGAATCCCCCACGAGCAGACTCGCGTATCTCTTCGACTAAATAACGCGCCCCTTCTTCCCGAATATCTTTGGGAAATTGGACTTTCCAGGTAGGATTGTAGCCTTCAGAAATTACCCGGATTCTGAGCTTGTCTCCCTCCCGGAAACATTCTGCGATCGCACCCCGACTAGTATCTGAAGTGGTTTCTAAGGCAGTCGAAACCGATAGCGCCTCAACCTGAGGTGCTTTTATACTAATAGCCGTGGGAATTGTACCAGCTTGTGCCGCTTGAATTGCCGCTGCGCTGGCGTCAATGCAGGCTAAAGAACCATCGGTTGTGACTATATAGAGGCGATCGCTTAAAAACTGCATCGATAGTGCCGAACCGCAACCCGTCCCCAACTTCCACAGCCTTTCTCCTGACTGATTGAAACAATAAATTGAAGAGGAGTTGTCCCCTGCAAAGATATAGTTCCCCTCTGCGGCAGCTGCACAAGAATAGACGGCGGCATCGCACTGATAAGTACTGCTGAGTTCGCCCTTCTTAGTGAAGCAATAGACCTTTCTACTACTCGTGCCAGCATAAACTGTGGCCTCTTCCTGCCAGCCAAACAGTACTCCACCATCCGTCGGCTGGTGCCAAATGCGTCTGCCATCTTCCCAGTCATACATGGTGACCCCTCGACTGTGGCCGTGATAGATGCCAATTTCATCACAGCGCACCATCCAGCCACTTTCACCGCTACTTCTCTTCTGCCATTGGGACTCATCCTCGTGATTGATGGCCGCTACCGTACCGCCAGCATCGGAAACACCAAGAATCCCATCCTTAATATCTAACCAGAAAATATCTACATTTTCGGCAATCTCGTAGCTAACGCGGGGAACTTTGCCAGTTAAATCGTACACTTTGCCATCATCGCACCCGGCATAGAGCCAATCTTCATCGGCTACGATACATTTGACTCCATCCGGCAGCTTAAACTGATTTTGCACTGCACCGTTGGGGTCGAGGGCGAAGATTTTGCCGTCTTGGTTACCCACCCAACAACGCTCGTTATCAATAAAAATCCCAAATGCTGCCGCACCGGAGGCAAATTTCCAGAGAACTGGTGCTTGTTTAGCTGTGGAGGGAGTACTGGCGGTTTGGCGGCGGGTGACGGGCCGCTTTTGGCGCACCCCCATCACGGCATGTTCGTACCCTTTGCGCAGCTTCTCGTTAATCTTTTTGGTGGCGTCCGCTTTCGCTTTTTCAGCTGTTGGGTAAGTTTTCACCTGGGTTTGGCCTTTATCGCCAATTCGACCGTAGCGAATGGACACCTGGGTGTCTTTGATAATTACTTCATAAAACTTATGGGAACCCCCATCGGCTTCTGATAGCTCTAGGTAAGTCTTTTCTTCAGTCACGCTCGTTTCCTCAGTCGGTGCAACTATTGTTTTATCCGATTTTAATAAGCCTCATCCTCAGTAAGGATATTCCCAATCGATTCTCTAAGGGTTGAAGCATTCTGATGAATTTCTGTTAAACATAGGAACCAACCTAATCAGGTTTGCTGTAAGCTTTTGAATACAGTTAGCAAAAAATTAACGATCTGCTAGGGCTAGTTAGCACCCTTAACGCCCACAGCGTTTTCCATTAGGTACAAAAACTTATTTAGATTCCCAACTGCAATTCACTAGCTATCTAGTCACAGCGGATGCGATCGCCTAATAGTTAAGCATTAGGCGATAGATTTAATTTTTGGTGTGGTATGAGGATGATTTGATCAAAGAAAGTCGCGGCTCCAAATAAGTTCATTGCCTAAAAAACAATGTACCGTGAGGCTTAAACAGAGGCAAATAGTGCAGTGTGGTACAAATAACTATCCAGTTGAATAAGGATAAAAAGCTTACTGTACATACTTTCTTTCCTTCTGCATAGCAGCCTTCACAAAACTAGAGCTGCAATCTACCAAAAGTTTAGGAAAGCCATAGATTATGAAAACGCAAGAACTTTTAAATCTATACGCGGCTAGAGAGTCAGATTTTCGAGAAGTGAATCTGGCAGGAGCTATTTTAAATGACGTGAATCTGAGTCGGGCGGACTTGAGTCGGGCGGACTTGAGTCGGGTTGACTTGAGCCACGCCGATCTGAGTGGTACTTGTTTTCATCAAGCCAACCTCACCAACGCTGATTTGATGGGCGCTGACTTAACCGGAGCTAATTTAACCGAAGTCAACCTCATTGGCTCTGATTTAAGAGGAGCCAACTTGAGTGGTGCTGATTTAAGTGGTGCAGACTTACGGTGTGCCAACTTGCATCAAGCGAATTTAACTGGAGTAAACTTTAGTAATGCCGATTTGAGCGGTGCTGATTTAAGTGGGGCTTGCCTAAAAAATGCGTGTATGGGTGGGACATCCTTGAGCGGTACTGATTTAATCGGTGCGGACTTGACGGGTACGAATTTAACCGAAAGCCAACTGAAGGGAGAACTTATAGCGCAAGGTGTCTCCCATCACTGGATCAGCTGGAGTGGCAGTTGCATGATCGATCGCACCAAATAGGAATGGGGAATGGTTGGTTAACAGGGTTTACTTTTAATGTCGGCAGAAGGCTCCCGCCATAACTGAGGGGGAATTATCGACGCGCAGCCGAGTACCCCCGAAGGTTTGGCGGCGAGGCTTTGCCGACTAACCAACAATTTTTAGGGCGTAAGGTTTATGGTTTTCTCCCTACACCCCACACCCCGCCTCACGTTCCAGCTTTCTTGCCACTAATTCACGCTTGGTTAGCTGTAGTTCCTAATTGGAATCCTAGAGCCTTTTTCTTCATGGTCTGAAAAATGTTGTAAAAGCCATTGGCACGGGAAGGCGTTAAGCTGACATTCAGACCCATCTCTTGAATAAAGTCAGGAGAGACTTGCACGATCTCTTCTGGGGTTAGCCCGTTGAGTCCTTCAATTAACAGAGCCACTAAACCTTTCACTAACTGGGCATCCGAGTCCCCTTGATACCAAACCTTGCCATCTTCAAAGTTAGCAGTTAGGAAAACCTGAGAGACGCAGCCAGGAACTTTATTTTCTGGTATTTTAGCGGTTTCCGGCATCTCTCCCAGCCGCTTAGCATACCAGAGTAGCTGCTCGTAACGCTGCTTCGGATTTGTCCGCCGCTTAAACCGCTCCACAATTTTGGCAAGAGCATCTGGTAAAGGGGTTAAGGTTGACGACATAGCCAACATTTAAGAGGTAATTTCACATTTAGATCCTAACAGGGCTGAGGCAAGAAGGCATAAGGCAGGTTTTCTCGTTCCTCCCTCCTCAAAATGGAGAAAGAAACCGCAATAGTAAGGAACCAATACCCACTAGAGCATTTCCTAGAGATGTGCGAGAGCGCGTTTCGGGAGGCTTTTGGGCAATTTCTACCACTTTGATCAGATTCTGTGATGCCTGGTAACCTGCTGGGTTTCCTTGATCTGTAAACAGTTTACTCGCTATCTCAGCATCCTTTGTCGCTCCAGGTTCATCTCCGAGGCGGAAGCGAGCAACTCCACGCGCTAGGAAGGCTGGAGCGAATTCGGGTTTGATGCTTAGTGCTTGGTTGTAATTCTCAATTGCAGCTTTATAGTTGCCTCTTTCTGCCTCAATTACTCCCCAAGCATAGAAATCTTCTGCCGTTCCAGCATACTGAGGAATGCCAATAGTGCCTTGGATATAGGCTCGATTCAGGGTTGTACCAAATAATTGGGCATTGACCAAATAAGCATCTCTAAGGTCTGTGCCTTCAAGGATAGCACCACTCAGGTTAGCCTCTGCTAGGTTGGCACCGTTTAGAGAAGTACCCGTGAGGTTCGCTCCCGTCAAGTCAGCCCCCATCAAATTAGCACGACTAAGATTGGCGCGGCTTAAATCTGCCCCACTCAAGTTCACACCCCCCAAGTCCGCCATAACCAAACCAGCACCCCTGAGATCGCATTGGGGACATTCTTTGGTAGACAGTAACTGTTG
Source organism: Cyanobacteria bacterium UBA8803 (assembly GCA_003505715.1). Lineage (GTDB taxonomy): Bacteria > Cyanobacteriota > Cyanobacteriia > Cyanobacteriales > Coleofasciculaceae > UBA8803. Next base: position 7,286 of record DNXU01000467.1, read on the forward strand.
GATATGAGCCAGATTTTCGGCCTTGGCGATCGCATTAAGACTCGTTGCAGTGAGCAGAGCAGTCGTGGTGAGGATTATGAGTTTCATGGCACCATTACCGGAGTGATTGTGCTAATATTAGGCTAGCAGTTAAGTACTGACTAGATTGCTCTTCCTTGTTAAAAGAGCATCAAAGTTTATTTATACTCTCTTGATAAACTTCATCAAAAATCAACTCCAGCCCCTCATGGGTGCCGCGCAGTCCATCCACAACCGACTTCGCCCACTCAAAATAATCTCGCTTGCGCTGTGCTGACCAACCAGCCGGAGGAGCAGCAATAATATCCCGCAGATTAGAAATCTTGTCAGCAAGTTTGACTAGTTTCGCTCGCTGGCTCAGAGAAGGCGCATGTTCAATCTGGAGTTGTTTACGTTTCTCTTTAGGCAGGGACTTATCATCAGTCACTTCTCTGACCAACTGCTGAACCTCCCAACCAAACTCTTGCTCCAATTCCTCAAACGTCGTTTCCGTATCCTCCACTGTATCGTGCAAGAGTGCCCCGGCGATCGCAACCACATCTGTAACTCCAGCAATATTCCACAGTAGGTGAGCCAGAGTAATGGGATGGTTAATATAAGGAGATGCCTCTATATCCTTACGACGTTGATTCCGATGCTTGTGGGCAGCAAAATTTAAGGCTTTCAGGATCAGTCCAATCTGTTCAACTTCCATATATAGGTGAGGGAGAAGGCTAAGGGAGAGGGAGTTAGGGGATGAGGGAGTGAGGGAGTGAGGGAAAGGTTTTCATGCGTGCTGGTGTACGCAGTTCATGAGGGCTATTTAGTCCTATGATGCCATATTTTTTCAATAGACTTGACTGGTAACAACCGCATCAGAATACCCTGATATGGGCTAAATAAAAGTGCAACTAAAAACAGGCTGAAAGTTACCAGTACAATTCCAGGGCCAGAAGGAATATCAAAATAATAGCTGGCATATACCCCACTAATACTGGCAATAATTCCCAAAATCGCTCCCAATCCCATGACCTGATGGAGTTCCTTCACCAACAGATAAGCTGTAATCCCTGGACCCACTAACAGAGAAATCACCAAGACAACGCCCACTGTTTGCATACTGGTAACAATAGTTAGTGTAATCGCCGCCATTAAACCATAGTGAAGCACATTGACCGGAAATCCTAAAGCTTGAGCGCCTAATTTATCAAAAGTGTAAAATAGTAATTCTTTATAAAATAACTTGACTAACAATAAAATAACGAAAGTAATAACAGCAGTACGTTTAATATCAACTACTGTCACTCCTAAAATATCACCGAACAGAAAACTATCTAGGTCTAAATTACTCTTCAATAAAGTAATAAGAGTAATCCCCAAAGCAAAAAAGCTTGAGAAAGTTAATGCCATAGCTGCATCAACTTTAACCCGGGATTGAGAGCGAATCCAAGCAATGACAAACGTACTAAAAAGCCCCGAAATAAAAGCCCCCAATAAGATATCAAACCCTCGCCAAAAAGCGATCGCTAATCCCGGCAAAACCGCATGAGCAATAACATCGCCGAGCAAAGCCATACGCTGAACAATCAGATAAGTACCTACAACCGGGCAAAGAAGACCAATCAAAACTCCGACCGCGAGCGCATTGCGCATAAAATCATAACTCAGCGGCTCTATTAACCAATTCAGCATATTAATTATTAATTATCACCCATCTGTTAATCCGTTGCCGAATCTGCTGCCATCTCGGTTTGAAATCAATACCCTAACAAACATAAACTGTCTCTACGCACTCGTTAATTAGAGGTGAATGCTCACCTACACCATAAGCTCGTTGGATATTTTCTATACTCATAACTTCTTGAGGATAACCCGCAGCAATTAAACGTTGATTTAATAATAATAAGCGATCGTAATGATGCAAAGGCTTACCCCACTCATGAGAGCTAACCAACAGGATTTTACCTTCAGCCTTGAGCTCAGCAAAAATTTGGAAAATAATCGTTTCCGTCTTTTTGTCAATTCCCGCTAAAGGTTCATCCAATAAAAAGAGTTCCGCTTGCTGAGCGATCGCACGCGCCAGAAAAACCCGCTGTTGCTGTCCTCCGGAAAGTTCCCCAATCTGACGGTGACGCAGTTGCCACATCCCTACCCTTTCCAAGGCAGCAGCAACAATATCTCGGGATTGGCGAGAGGGCGAACGAAACCATCCCGTATGTGCAGTACGTGCCATCATCACCACAGTCCAGACGGTGACTGGATAATCCCAGTCAATTTGCGATCGCTGCGGTACATAGGCACAGCAATGCAGGCGCTGTTTCAGCGCCCGTCCCTGAAATTTCACCACCCCACTAGTCGCAGGCACTAATCCCAGCATCGCTTTAATCAGCGTGCTTTTACCAGCTCCATTTGGGCCGATCGCGCCCACTAACTGCCCTGGTTCCAAGCGGAAACTAACGTTCCATAGAGCGCAAACCCCTCGGTAGTTGACAGCTAAATTTTGAACTTCTAACATTAACGAACTGCATGAGAATAATTATCGTTATATTACCTTGTGCGAGGACAGATGGTGCTAAACATGGTTTTCTTAAAAATTCGTAATCTGGGCAGTACGCTAGTTATAGCCCTAGCCCTAGGTATAACTAGCTGTAGTGAATCTCAACAGACAACCAAAATAGCAACAACAGCTTCACCGTCTTCAGCCGAGGACTCTAAACCGAAAGTCGTAGCGACAACTAGCGTCCTGTGCGATATCACCAGATCCATTGCCAAGGAAAGCGTAGATCTAAGCTGCTTGATGCCTGCGGGTGTCGATCCTCACGTTTACGAAGCCAAACCCAGCGATCGCAAAGCCATTGAACAAGCCAGCCTCATCCTCTATTCGGGTTACAATTTTGAACCCCATTTAATCCAGTTAATTAAAGCCACCCAGAATAATGCCGCGAAAGTTGCCGTTAGTGAAATAGCCGTTTCCAGTCCGCTGACAGGGGAAGAACACGAACACAACCATGAAACTGAAGCCAAAACCGAACCCGATCATAGCGAGTTCGACCCCCACGTCTGGCACAATGCTCAAAATGGTATTCGGATGATCGAAGTCATTCGCGATCGCTTAGGAAAATTATCCCCAGAGCTAGCAGCAGAATACACTAGCAATGCTGAAACCATGACCAAAGAACTAACGCAGCTCGATCTGTGGATCAAATCGCAAATTAACACAATTCCAGCTAATCAGCGCAAGTTAGTCACTACGCACGCTGCCATGAATTACTATGCTACTGCTTATGGAATTTCCCTACAAGGTGCTTTATCAAGTCTCAGCACTGAAGAAAAACCGACAGCAGGAAGAGTTAAAGAATTAGTGCAACAAATCGAGCAAGCCGGAGTACCCACAATTTTTCCAGAAGCAACAATTAACCCAAAACTAATTGAGACCGTTGCTCGTGAAGCCAACGTTAAAGTCTCAGACCAAAAACTTTTTGTGGATGGACTGGGAGAAAAGGGTACAGAGGGCGATACATACCAGAAAATGCTCGTGGCCAACACTAAAGCC
>DNXU01000446.1:0-9396 GCA_003505715.1 Cyanobacteria bacterium UBA8803
AAGTTGGGGGGCTAGGGGGGCAACTCGGTCACTTTCGAGAAGATCGATAAAAGGGTTTCTTAACCACAAAAGCTGGATAGCTCTTACCCCTAATTTCCACATCTAACGACTGTCCAATTTTAGCCAGAGTAGCAGGAACGTAGGCTAGCGCGATCGCTTTTCCTAAAGTTGGTGCTAAAGTACCACTAGTCACTTCTGAGATCGCTTTTCCCTCCGATAGCACTGGGTAACCATGACGGGCAATGTGACGCCCACCCATCTGGATACCCACCAACCGCCGCTGTACTCCTGTGGCCTTTTGTTGCTCTAACACCGAGCGTCCGATAAAGTCGCCTTTACTCTCAAGATGAACCAACCAACCTAAACCAGCTTCTAGGGGAGTTGTAGTTTCGTCAATATCTTGACCGTAGAGTGCTAAGGCAGCTTCCAGTCTCAGGGTATCTCTAGCACCCAAACCACAGGGCGTTACTCCCGCATTCAGTAGAGTGCGCCATAATTCTATCCCTACTACTGGGTCTACCATCACCTCAAATCCATCCTCGCCCGTGTACCCCGTCCTAGCGATAAAAGCCGATTTACCCAGTAAAGTTGCTTCTAGATGTCCGAAGAATTTAAGTAGGGTTAAGTCTTCTTCAACTAGAGGCTGAAGATAAGTAACGGCCTGAGGTCCCTGTAGTGCGATCAAAACTTTGGCGAGGGTGAGATCTTGCAAACTCACTACAGCCGGATCTAAATTGCCTAACAACCAGTCTTTGTCTTTATTGCAGGTAGCAGCGTTAACGATCAACATACCCCGTTGCTCGCCCGTTTCATCCTCACCCTGGTAGTAAAAGATGATGTCATCAATAATGCCAGCTTGAGGATTCAACAACACCGTATACTGAGCTTCACCAGCTTGTAACCGCATCAGGTCAGAAGGCACCAATCGTTGCAACTGTTCCCGCAGTTGCTTGCCTTTCAGCGAGAATTTCCCCATGTGGGAGATATCGAACATGCCTGCTGAAGTACGCACTGCTTCATGTTCTTTGCCAATGCCACTGTATTGCACGGGCATTTCCCAACCTGAGAAAGCTGTCAGCCGTGCTTGTTGTTCGACTGCCAGGTCAAATAGGGGTGTGCGAGCGAGGGTGGAGGTTTCGGATTTGGATGAGTCTGGCTTGGCCACAGATAGCTTCAGTTAGAGGTCTATAACAAACTTTACATTTTTTAAAAAAATTTAGCCTTAGGGAGCAGTACTCTTGGCTCGTTGAGGCTCAACTCACTAACGCTCTAAATGCACCTATTATAGAGGCTTTCAGCCAAACTAGTCTAGCACCCAACCTGCAATAACACGCCTAGGCCAGTTTTGAGTAAGGTTATTAATTGTTAAAAGAAGTTGAGAATTTTCTCGTAAAGGCTTTTCATTATCTTTGTATTCGCATCGGTTTTATCAACTAAAGGAGAAAATACCGTGATTAACACAATTTTATTAGCTGCCGTCCAAAGCACAGTGCCACCAACCCCATCGTGGACTCCCACCGTAGGTCTGGTAATGGTGATCTGCAATCTGATCGCCATTGTCATTGGTTACTACGCGATCCAGAATCCCGGCGTTGGTCCAGACTTACCCGTTGGTAAGCCGGCCGTTTTTAAACGCTTTGGCCTCGCCGAACTCTTGGCAACAGCCAGTTTTGGCCACATTCTTGGTGCTGGTGCCATCTTGGGACTAACCAACGCGGGAGTCATTTAGGTTGACCTTTTCGCAAGAAATTCCCACCGTCGGGTAATATCATGTTCGGTTAAGCACCCCTAATATCCGTAGGGGCGGGTTTAGCGATAAATTATGGTGACAGCCCAGATATGTCTTCACCTCAAACCCGCCCTTGGGCAGGTTTTATTAAGATTACTCAACCGGACATGATATTAAGGAGAGGGGCATTAAAATCCTGAATTTTACTCAACTCTTTACAAATCTCGATCGGGATTTATTACTATAAAATGCGATGTTTCAGCCAAAACGATAAAAGTGGCATGGCGACTCGATACCCTACTTTTGCACCATAAATTAATCCTTTCTGTTCCAATCCTGTAAGCGCCCCTTGGAACCCACCTCCTCTTGAAAACTGGTGTTTCTGAAGATAGGGGCGTGAATGGGGGCTATCAGTCGGATCGATTGCTAAACTTTCCAGAACCCGTGCCTGAATGGGAGGCAGGAGGAGTAGAAGAGATTCAAAGGTAACAGACAGATCTTCGACTAATCTTAATGTGCTGCGATGGACGTGATGGAGTTGGATGAGTTTTGGAGAAGATGGCAAGGAAAACCGGGTTTCTTCATCCTGATAAAAGCAACGATGGTCACTCCAAATTCGCCGTGCTAAGGCGATCGCATCTCCCACATGCCCCTGCGTATATTCCAGAAATAATTCCAGGGCATCCGCTTCAAACTTCAATCCTTCTGCTGCCATTGCTTCAACTACCCAGGTTTCAAGTTCGCGATCTGGCAGGGGAAGCAGGGAAACTAGTTGAACCTCACTCCCTTCCACCCAGTCTTCTGGTGTTGTGGCTAAAACAACATAGCTGACCCGATTTTGCCGTTGAATTTCCTGCCGTAAATAGGATTCCCATCGACCTGAGCGATCCCAAGAACGAATATGGGGGAAATTCTGGAAGACAAACACTACTCGACCGCTTAAATGTTCTGCTATGACCTGGGGCAGGTTCAATAAGGCTTGCAAGATCAGCCATTCATCGTTAAGGGAAACCTGCCAAACCAAGTAGGCTTGATGGGCTGTTGGTTGTTCTAATTGCAGAGGATGGGCACAAGCCCACTGCTCTATCAACCTTCTTTCTTCAGGTGTGGCAAAGATATGAAGCATCCCTTCTGCCAACAACTCTAAAAAGCGAGAAGAGGTGGTGGCTCGTAGGCAATCGATCTCTAAAACTCTGGCTCCAATTTGCTGTGCTGCATAGCAAATTAGCGATCGCCTCCCACTTCCAGTCACACCAGTCAGCATCAAATCCTGGTCAACTGCCAAAATTGCACAGATTTGCTCTAGCTCAGCCTGCCTGCCAATCAACCCCTGCGGCTTCAATGTATCCTTCATCATCGTCAACCAATCGTCCTCACCTTAAGCCAGCCTGACGCTGACAAACCATTTACTTTTTTCTTACCACCCCAAACGAATTTTCGATTCCTCCGTGCCTATACTAAAAAATAGTGCAATGATATGATGCAATAACTAGTTTATAGTGCAAGCTATTGGCCTATGTCTGCCATCTCCTCGCGCCCTCAAATTTCTCAACCTTCGACAAGCCAATCCTGGCACACAATCGAAGCTGAAAAAGCCCTTTGGCTGCTGAAGAGCGATCGCATACAAGGTTTAACCCAGAACCAGGTTGACCAGAATTTAGAACACTACGGTACAAACGAGCTGGTCGAAACGGGTGGGCGATCGCCCCTAGAAATTTTCTGGGATCAGTTTAAGAACATCATGTTGCTGATGCTGATCGCCGTGGCAATTATTTCGACGATTCTGGATGTGCGCGAATCCTTAGCGAAAGGGCAGTTCATCTTTCCGAAAGACGCAGTAGCGATCTTTGCGGTAGTGCTGCTGAATGGGCTACTAGGCTATCTTCAGGAGAGCGGAGCCGAAAAAGCACTGGCAGCCCTGAAAAACATGGCATCATCAAAAGTGCGGCTGATCCGTGGTGGGAAACCCCTAGAGGTTGAGTCTAAAGAACTAGTTCCGGGCGATATCATGCTGCTGGAAGCAGGGGTCAAGGTGGCAGCAGATGGACGCATTTTAGAAGCCGCGAATTTGCAGGTGCGAGAAGCTGCCCTCACGGGAGAAGCCCATGCGGTAGAAAAACAAGCCAGTGCAATTTTGCCAGAGGATGCCCCCTTAGGCGATCGCATCAATCTGGTGTTTTCTGGAACAGAGGTAGTGCAGGGACGGGCAACGGTGCTGGTGACAGGCACCGGAATGCAAACCGAATTGGGGAAGATCGCCACTGCGCTGCAATCGGTTGAAACAGAGCCAACGCCACTGCAAAAACGCATGTCCCAACTGGGTAATACGTTGGTGACAGGATCGTTGGTTCTGGTAGCGATCGTCATTGCTGGTGGGACGCTGTTCAACCCTTCACTATTTGAGGAACTGGTTAAAGTCTCTCTGAGTATGGCAGTTGCAGTTGTCCCAGAAGGCTTGCCCGCTGTGATTACCGTTACCCTGGCATTGGGTACACAACGCATGGTGAAGCGTAATGCCCTGATCCGCAAACTGCCTGCGGTAGAAACTCTCGGCTCTGTCACCACCATTTGCTCGGACAAAACGGGAACTCTGACCCAAAATAAAATGGTAGTGCAGGCAGTCCATACCAATCGCTACGCGGCTCGTGTGACAGGTGAGGGATACAGTCCTGAAGGCAAATTCTATCAGCAGGCTAATGCAGAATCTTCCTCAGAAATTTCCGGGTCGGCAGAACCAGAATTGCGATCGCTGCTGATGGCCTGCGTGCTTTGCAATGATGCTGTGTTGCAGAAAGAGCATGGCGATTGGGCAATTTTGGGCGATCCAACCGAAGGAGCATTGCTGGCAGTGGCGGGAAAAGGCGGAATCCGCAAAGACCAGGAAGAACAGCAGTTACCTCGTGTTGCCGAGTTTCCATTTTCCTCTGAACGCAAGCGCATGAGTGTGGTTGTGCAGGATACCTCCAGCAAACTAGGAACCAGCCCCTTTGTCATATTTACTAAAGGTTCACCCGAACTGGTGCTAGAACGCTGTACCCACATTCAGCAAGACAATCAGGCTCAACCCATCACAACCGAACAACGCCAGCAAATTTTAGAGCAGAACAATCAGCTTGCCAGCCGAGGGTTGCGTGTCTTAGGGTTTGCTAGCAAGAACCTGACAGCATTGTCAGACCAGAATTCAGAAGATCAGGCTGAAACTAACTTAACATGGTTAGGATTAGTAGGAATGCTGGATGCCCCTCGTCCGGAGGTGCGCGATGCGGTGGCAAAATGCCGTGCCGCAGGTATTCGTCCGGTAATGATTACCGGCGATCACCAACTCACCGCTCAGGCGATCGCAGAAGACTTAGGTATTGCGAAAGTAGGCGATCGCTGCCTGACAGGACAGGAACTCCAGAAGCTTTCCCAGCCAGAACTGGAAGCAGAAGTTCATCACGTCAGCGTCTATGCCCGCGTTGCACCTGAACACAAGTTACGCATTGTCCAGGCACTCCAGCAGCAGGGACAGATTGTTGCTATGACCGGGGATGGAGTCAACGATGCCCCAGCCTTGAAACAAGCCGATATCGGAGTAGCAATGGGTATCACAGGCACCGATGTCAGTAAAGAAGCCAGTGACATGGTGCTGCTGGATGACAACTTTGCTACTATCGTCTCGGCAGTTGAAGAAGGTCGAGTCGTTTACATCAACATTCGTCGCTTCATTCGCTACATCCTGGGCAGTAATATCGGAGAGGTCTTGACGATCGCAGCCGCGCCCTTGTTGGGATTAGGGGGAGTGCCGCTATCGCCACTGCAAATTCTTTGGATGAACTTAGTCACTGATGGACTTCCGGCTCTGGCACTGGCTGTCGAACCCGGTAGACCGATCGTTATGCAGCAACCGCCGAAAGATCCAAAGGAAAGCATTTTTGCTAGGGGCTTAGGCTCTTACATGGCACGGATTGGTATTATTCTGGCAGTCCTCACCATCTTGATGATGGTTTGGGCATACGGTTACACCGAACAGGTGCAAAGCGAGCTGTTAGACCGCGATCGCTGGCAAACAATGGTGTTCACTACCCTTTGTTTAGCTCAGATGGGACATGCACTGGCGATTCGCTCGAATACGCGGTTGATGGTAGAAGTGAATCCGTTCTCAAATCCCTATGTACTGCTATCGGTTGCTGTCACCAGCATCCTGCAACTGATGCTCGTTTACGTTGAACCACTCCGAAACTTCTTCAATACTCACTATCTGAGTGGATTAGAGCTATTGGTTTGCATTGGATTTAGCTCTCTTGTGTTCATCTGGATTGAGGCAGAGAAGCTATTTATCCGCTGGTATGCCGCTCGTAAGTAGTTCAACACTTACGCAACTACGCCCTATATAGAGATGTAACGCACCCTACCAATAGCTTCATATAGTTGTAATGGTGCGTTAGCTCCAGCGTAACGCACCCCACTCTAACTGCTATCACCTAACTTCAGAACTTGATTGTCTGATCCTGAAGGGGTTAAATGGCGGAGCTTGGAACGCAGGTGGTGCAGGTTGAGCTGCGGGAGGTGGTGTGGCATTGATTTGCTGGAGAAACTTATCAACCTCGTCAATCTTCTCCAGATTGCCTTCTTGGGCAAACAAGTTTCTAGCTTCTAAGAGAAAAGAAACCGCTTCCGCACTCCGTCCGGATTGGTGTAGCGCTACCCCCATATTGTAAAAGGCCAGTGATAGCTTGGGATTGAGGAGAATGGCTTCTTGATATTCAGCGATCGCTGGCTGATATTGTTGGCTGCGATGAAGCGCTACGGCAAGATTGTAATGCGTCAGCGCCTCATAAGGATCGAGTTCCACCGCTCGTTTTAGAGCCACAGATGCTCTCTCGTACTCACCATTTTTGGTCAGTGTGGCTCCTAGTTGCCGATAAGCCTCCACATTGTTGGGTTCGATTTTGGTCACCCATTCAAACCTGCGAATGGCTTCTTTCAAATCCCCTTGCTCGGCAAAAATGAGACCTAATTGGTAGTGAGCTGGGGCAAACTTGGAGTCAAGCTTAGCCGCTGTCATAAAAGAGGTTTTGGCAGCCTCTTTTTGGTTTTGCTGGACAAGCAATAACCCTAATTGGTAGTGTGCTGGGACAAACTCTGGATTGGTCTGAACCGCTTGTTGGAGTGCCGTAATCGCTGATGCGGGTTGGTTTTGCTTGGCCAAAAGCAATCCTAAATTATACTGCGCTCTTGCTAAGTTAGGGTCGAGACGAATGGCTTCGGTGTACTGAGTGAGGGCATCTTCAACCTGACCCTTAGACTCAAAGGCCAAGCCTAAGTTATAACGAGCTGCTGGCAAATTGGTATTGAGCGCGATCGCTCTTTGATAAGCGCTAATAGCCTCATCAGTTTTACCTTGCTGATACAACATCAAGCCCAGATTGTAGTGAGCCTCTGCCATATTCGGATCGAGATCGAGAGCAAATTGGTATTGTTCGGCAGCGACATCGAATCGACCTTGTTGGAAGAGGGCATTTCCCAACAAATAACGTGCCATGGGCATATAGGGATCGAATTGTAGCGCTTTCCGAAATGCCAACTCTGCTGCTTGAAATTCACTGCGGTTATACTGCGTCACCCCTTGTTGGAAGTAGGTAGCAGCATCCAAATTATTTGTGTACAGACCTTCAACCAGCTGCTTGGTGTGGTTTTGTTGTCGCAATTCACCAGCCAAGGCACCCTGAGTAGTTATCAAACCAAGGCCGAGAAGGGTAGCAGCAAACAGTAATATCCTTGTGTATTGTTTGGACATAGGTAGAAGACCAAGGAATAGAGGGAATGGAGAGTAGGGAGTGGGCAAGGAGATTCTTCTGCCTCTGTTAGCCCGCTCCAAAGAGGGCTGCATAACTGGTAACTCATAACTTATAACTCATAACTGTCTGGCTTGGGGCAAAATCAGCATGGCATCGCCAAAGGAATAAAAGCGATAATTGTGAGCGATCGCATCTTGGTACAAATCTAGCAACCGCAGGCGACCGATCAGCGCACTCACCAGCATTAATAACGTGGATCGCGGCAAGTGGAAATTGGTAATCAATCCCTCCACCACCTGCCACTGGTAACCTGGGTAAATAAACAACTCTGTCTTGCCACAATAGGGTTGTAATTCCTGACTAGCAGCAGCTCCCTCTAAAGCTCGTACCACCGTCGTGCCTACAGCAATTATTCTGCCTCCGGCTGCTTTGGTTTCCTTAATTTGTTCTACTGTTGAGGCGGGGACTTCCAACCACTCGCTATGCATTTGATGCTGGGTAACATCTTCTACTTCCACGGGGCGAAACGTCCCAACGCCCACATGTAGGGTTATCCACGCTTGCTTAATGCCGCGATCGCAACACCGTTCTAATAGCTCTGGGGTAAAATGCAACCCAGCGGTAGGAGCGGCAACTGCTCCCAGAACTTGAGAATAAACGGTTTGGTACTGTTCCGGAGTAGCTTGGGTATGAGTGATGTAGGGGGGTAAGGGAATTTGACCGTAGGGTTCTAACAGCGCCAGCAATGATGTTCCGCTTGGCACATCAAACTGTAGCAAACGCCCACTAGTCGCCTCATCTCTTGCCACAACTGTAGCTGTCAGAGGGGGAAGGGAGGAGAGTTCACCACCATCCTGGGGAGTAAATACAATTTTTGCCCCTACTTTAAGACGCCTACCGGGTTTCACCAGCGCTAGCCAACAGTTATGCTGTCGCTCTTCTAGTAGCAATACCTCCACAGGTGCGCCTGTAGATTTATGGCCATAGAGCCGAGCCGGGATGACACGAGTATTATTGAGAACTAACAGGTCACCAGGACTCAATAGCTGGGGTAAGTCTCGGAAAATGCGGTGTTCGTGGTGAGTTGGTGAAGCAACTAATAGTAAACGCGAATTATCTCTTTGGGGGAGCGGTGTTTGAGCAATCCGTTCCTGGGGTAGTTCGTAGTCATAGCTAGAGAGCAAGCGGTCGATTTCCCAATTTTGAATCTGCGATCCTGCCAATGCTGTACTGGGTTCTACAGAACCTTTTGCCTCACTACAGGAAATACAGTGTTGAGACTGGGTATCCATTGGCTCACGATTTTTGTTGATTTGTGTCATCCCGTTATTGTACTGAGCAGAGTTTGGCTCAACGGATGTCTAAATTGGGTAAAATCCCCTATTCGATATCGGGTGCTTTTCCCCTACCGCTGAACAATGGTTAATTGTCAGAATGAAGGTATAGCACTTCCTTGGACTCCGAGCCAAGAATCCCTATGGATTACGTCTACTTCTTAGCAAACGCCAGTCTAACTCTGCGAGTGGTTGAGTATCTACATTCGATGTCCCAGCTACCCCTGCAATTTTTGACAGTGATTCATCAGATTGACGGCTGGGTCATTAAAGTGAAAATGACTCGCCCGATAACTCCTCAGCAACATGGAGACTTTCGGGCATTTATGAGCGAATTAGGAATTCCTTACGAGCCCGACATCCGTCTGCAAATGGCTCTTTGGAGCCTAGAGACAGGGCAATCCCCCATTGACGTGATGCGTCGCTACCAAGTAGCTGTAGTTTCTCATGGTAGCCCGGATCGGGGCGACATTGAAGCATTTCGCCAACAATTTACTATGGGGTTAGGATATTGCCCAGAAACACTGGCTTAATGGGTAATTGGTAATTGGTA
>DNXU01000446.1:9444-10093 GCA_003505715.1 Cyanobacteria bacterium UBA8803
ATGAACCATGAACCATTAGCCATCAAAAGCTGAGTCAATGTAGTCTTGCAAAATCATTTGGTATCCGGCGAACTTGGGTGATTGACCTAGCTGCACGGGTAAAACTTGTAAGGCTTTACCATTTACTGGGTGGTGTGGAGGCTGGCAGCTAACTAGGGCGACATCAAATCGGCAGGGAAGATTTGCTAAATCTGGGTGCTCTGCTAAAAATAGCTCGGCTGTTCGCCACATTTTAGCTTGCTTAGAAGGTGTAATTGCCAGCCGCCCATTGCCATCCCAGTTTCCTTGGCTGCGAGTTTTGACCTCGACAAAAGTTAATAGGGATGAATTTGGTGTGGTGGATCTTACCCTGTTGCCTCTCATCCCCTCTTCCCCTTCTCTGTCTTCCTTTTTCCCGCTCTCCCCTACTCCAGAGCAGGCAATGAGATCTATCTCTCCCCAACGACAGCGCCAGCGATGATACAAGATCGCCCAACCTTGAGCCTTTAACCACTCAGCAACTAACTGTTCGCCCAGTTCTCCGATATCATGGGTTTGGTTAGGAGTCGCTGGGGTGGGTTCGGGAGAAGTGTTCACGGGTGTTCTAGGCTGGTAAGATGATTCAAGGAAGGTGAGAAAGCCACCTCAATCGCGAGGGGCTACCCCTTCA
>DNXU01000530.1 GCA_003505715.1 Cyanobacteria bacterium UBA8803
CCCTCTTTTGCAAGAATCACCAAATCGCCCATAATTGGCACAATTTAAAATATTAGTGGAATTAGCGGTTATGAGAAGATTGCTGGTTTTGACTTTATTATTGGGGAGCATTACCCTGGGTTGTGGGGATACTGAGGTGGCATCAACGTCTCAAACTGATCCGAGCCAAAATGCTAACAACACTACAACAGCGAACTCTCCCCAAACAACTCAGTCGTCTAGTCCGTCTCAGGTTAAAGCTTCCGGTCAAAATACTCAACCAGTCACCGCAGTTGCCAATAGTCCTGCGGCTCAGAATAATTGTCAGCTGAGCGCCTATGTAATTGATAAAGATCCCCAAGGTTTGAACGTGCGCTCTGGTCCGGGTAGCAATCATCAAGTAATTGACAATTTGCCCACTACCACGGCTGGCGTCATGGTTGATATTACCGCATCCCAAGGGGATTGGGTACAGATTACCTTGGCAGAAAGTCCTCAAAAAGTCGAATTTCAGGGCAAGGGATGGGTATATGCTTCCATGTTGGGTACTAGTACTCGCGGCTATGGAACCGAGGGGGTCTCGGTTTATAATAGTGCTAATGGGAATAGTAAAGTAATCGGGCGTATTCCATCAAGTACGGGAGTCAAGCTGTTAGGGTGTAACGGGGTATGGGCGTTTGTGGAATATGAAGGGTTAAAAGGATGGGTTGCACCGGATGACCAGTGTTCGAGTGCGCTGACTACCTGCTCGTGAAGGATAATGGAGATATGACTGCACTAAGCACGAGTTTCTAGAGTAGGAAGTTGTTTGCAAGCTAGAGAGATTAAGGAGCGGCTGAACTCCCTGATCGGGGAAGCATCTGCCAAAGAACCCAGTTTAGCCAAAAGGTTAGATGAAATCAATCGATGGATTAAAGAGGTCAAACCCGGTTCGCTTACCGCCAAAAAATTTGCGATCGCCTTTCTCTTGCAGGTGATCCAGGATGCTTCTGTTTGGCTGACTCTCCAAGCTCTACCTTCTCGAGAGGAGCAGGAATTTGCTTTAGAGCAGATGACACCTACTGAGCGTTATTGGTATACCTACCTGTTTCCGAAATGGATCACAGAAAACGACCCCAAGTTTTATATCTGGAAACAAAAACTGATGGCAGGGGAGTTCACTCAAGCTGATGATGACATCCTTAAATCTATGGCTGAGACGATTGTCCGTCGAGAAGGGACTTTTTGGCGGTGCTATGTGGCAGACTTTTCCATGGCAACCGATCTCATAGTCAGCAGCCGTCAGGAAAAGCCCCTCTGCATTCAAGTGACGAGCCTAAATAGTGATTTTGCTCGCCAAAAGTATGAGAATTGGAAGGATACCCTCCAAATATGGCGGATAGACAGAGGACTTTTCCTGAGTTACAACCCAGCAATTCCAGAGTTTGTGAATCAATTAGTCAACATGACCTTATATAACAGCGATTATCTACCCTTGGCAACTTATTTAAAATTTCCTTAAGAATTGCCTGAAACATTTATTTACCTACGAAGTTATTTATAGCAAGCGGAATTAACCGACTCGATTAGTAATGGCGATCAAACAACAGAATTCCAGTCAAGACCAATTAGCAACGTTCTCTGAGGCACTAGCAGAAGTAAGAAGACTACAACAGGATTGGATGACTCACGGGCTTGATTTCGTCAAGCTGTATGTTGAGGATGTAGATGGAGATTGGCTGGAAAGGTGGGAGGAAGATGAGGGGAGTGTAGAAAGCGAAACACCTGCTAATCAAGCGTTTACATCGGGAAGGCTAGGTATCTCCATCCTAGAATCAATGACGGCGTTCTTGAAAAGTGATGATTTAGTAGCGCTGAAGGTAAGAAAGCGTATGGGAGAGCGATCGCCTTCCGAAATTGCGGCTGAGTTAGAAAAATGCCTGAGCGGTTCTGAATATCATGACTGCCTCTGGAATGCCAAGAAGATCTTAGCGGGCAGCGTTACTGGGAAAGAAAGCGATCGCGATGGCAGTAATGGGGAAGACGAAATTGAATTGCTGGATTTAGCGGAGAGTCTGCTGGAGAAATTAGCCGAAATTAGAGGAAAATCAGAGGAAGACTAGCCCTCTCCCCCCCTCTCCCAACCTTGGGAGAGGGGGGAGTTTTTGACAATCCTTTGGTTGAAGTTTGTAGCTTTAAGTTTGTAGGGTGCGTTAGCTTTCTTAGTAACGCACCTGCACTAACGAGAACAAAGCTCACACTTTTCCGTTAGGCAAGTGTGGGAGTGTATTTCACGAGCATATCCCACGATTAAGAATGGTTTTAGAACCTAACACGCGCCTACTTACACATCTAGCTGATGACTCAAGACAAACCCGACAAACCCCAGGCAAAAGAGCGACGCCAGCGGATCAACCAAACCGCTAAATCAGTTAATGTGCGGCTCACCTATCAAGAATGGAAATTCTTAAGAGATGCCTCAACACAGCTCAATAAAACCATATCCGTGCTATTGCGCGACGGAGCTAGGGAAAAAATCGAGCGAGAGAGCGATCTGCGTCTAGACAACTATGACGATACCGAACACCCACCCTAAAATTTTATTAAGGCACCTCTTAAAAGGTGTCTTTATGAGCAAATCATGCTACTCTAAAAGAGTAAAGCGTAGTGTTTAACAGTTCATCACCTAACATTCCGCCCGGACAAAGCGACTGGGCGGATTCTTCCTTATAGCTTTATGGATGGGGGTTCCCATCCTCCAGGAAAGGACAAAGGTGAAATAATTTCAGTGTAGGGCTTAGGCACATTAAGTTCGTCTAAAGTTCAAGATTCTCCTAAACTCCTAACCTCCTAACCTCCTGAACTTCTAAACTTCTGAATTATGGACACTGCCAACCCCGAATTTCCTCCTCAAATCTCTGCCGATCTGATCGCCCTAGACAAACAAGGGCGGGTGATCCTAGTGGCAGACGTTAGAGGTAGCCGAGTCGTTAAGCTTACCCTTCCTCAATTTACTGGCTACCTAAAAGCCACCAAAACTGTTGTACCCTTTGCCATGCTAGTTGACCCAGAAACCATTGAGATTGTTCAATGGGACGGAGTTAATTGGTCAGATTCTATCTGCTCTCTAAAAACTACCGACGTAGTGAGACCTTATATCCGTGATTTCAATAAATATATGCACCACTACGAGACCAAATGGATAACTGGGGGTTATCTCGGAGGGTTACTCTCGGCATGGATGGACGACTTAGCATTTCACTGGAAGTTGACAACACCCCCAGCAACACAAGAGTTGGCGGCAATTGGTTTGTTACAACTTTTGGAAGACGGTAGTACGAAAACTGATGTGGAGATTGCGGGTGATACTATACTTCGAGACGAATTTTCTGATGAGTATTGGTACAGGACGTGATCCTCAAGCCAATACTTTGCTACAGAATACGCCCTCATCGGTTCAGTTGGTGATGCCTAGCATTTGTTACATGGAAGCATTGTCGGCATTAGAACAGGAGCAGAAGTACCGCAGGCGTTTAGAGAATGAAATTAACTTGCAAATTAGCCAGTTACGCCGAGATGTGACTTCAACCCACGCTCGAAATTTACTGGCTCTCTTAGAACAGTCCAAAACTGAAAATAAGGAACTCATTAAGGACGTTGAAATGCGTATTTTTGAAGCTATACATCAGATAGCTTCAAAGGTACAGATGATTGAATTAACTGCTGAGACTATACGTCAGCACAGAGTTATGCCTTTATTCGACCAAGATCATACAGATAACTTGCTCTTGTACTGCATACTTCACCATGCCTATTGTCATCCCACTGAAAGCAAGGCATTCCTGAGCAGCAATTCCCGTGAATTTCGACAAGTAGAAGTTCAAGATGCTCTACGCAATGCTGGCGTGACTAACTATTTTACTCGCACCCAAGATTTTTTGGCTTGGTTACAGTCCCAACCCAGTTCTTAAACAGCTCGTATACGGAAATCATGAGACTATTTACTATTATTGTTATTCCTAGTTGGCGTCGTTGGTTAGCTATTATCCTCGCTGCAATTGGGGCGATCGCATTCTCAGGTTGCCAGCCAACTCACTTTAAAACCGAGGCAGCTGAAGTTCCTCAGGTGGTTTTTAGCATTCTGAGCGATCCCAAAACTTTTAACTATGCCTTATCTCAGGAAGCGCCCAATATTTTCCCACTCGCCTACGAAGGGTTAGTTACAGAAAATCCGTTGACAGGTCAAATAGAACCAGATCTAGCCGAATCTTGGGAAATTTCTGAGGATAAGCTGCGGATAATATTTACCCTGCGCGAGCAACTCAAGTGGTCAGATGGCGCACCCCTAACAGTAGACGATGTTGTCTTTACCTATAACAAGATCTACTTTAACGAAGAAATTCCCACCGATACTAGAGACGGTTTTAGAATTGGCCAGAGTCGGAAACTGCCCATTGTAAGAAAATTGGATGACCGTAGGATTGAATTTACCATCTCAGAGCCTTTTGCTCCCTTCCTCGGCAACACCACCGTGCCAATTTTACCAGCCCATGCTTTGCGAAAATCAGTAGATACCAAAAACCGAGAGGGAAAACCAGAGCTTCTATCTAAATGGGGAGTTGATACCCCACCGGAACAGATCGTTGTTAATGGCCCTTTCCAGCTAGAAAGTTATACCACCAGTCAGCGCCTTATCTTCAAGCGCAACCCCTACTACTGGCGCAAAGACGAACAGGGCAATCAACAACCTTATATTCAAAGAGTGATTTGGCAAATTGTAGAATCAACGGATACCTCCTTACTACAGTTTCGCTCTGGCGGTTTAGACTCTATGGGTGTCTCGCCAGAATATTTCTCTCTACTCAAACGTGAAGAAAAACGCGGTAACTTCACAATTTACCAGGGTGGTTCTGCTTACGGGACAACCTTCTTTTTCTTTAACCTCAACACTGGTAGCCGGAAGGGTAAACCCATCGTCGATCCGGTTAAGTCTCGCTGGTTCAACACAGTTGAATTCAGACAGGCTATTGCTTATGCGCTCGATCGACAAAGAATGATTAACAATATCTTTCGCGGACTAGGCCAGTTGCAAAATACACCTATTTCCGTACAAAGCCCCTATTACTTGTCTCCAGAACAGGGCTTAAAGGTTTATGAATACAACCCCGACAAAGCCAGGGAACTGTTAAAAAGTGCTGGGTTTAAATACAACGATAAAGGAGAACTATTAGACGCTGACGGCAACCGGGTGCGTTTTTCCTTACTCACCAATGCAGGTAACAAAATTAGGGAGGCCATGGGCGCTCAAATCAAACAAGATTTGAGCAAAATCGGCATTCGAGTCGATTTCACCCCCCTAGCTTGGAATACATTTACCGACAAGCTGTCCAACAGTTTAGAATGGGAAAGTTCTTTACTCGGCCTGACTGGAGGGAACGAGCCGAATGATGGAGCAAATATTTGGGCACCTGATGGCGGATTGCACATGTTTAATCAGAAACCCTTACCCGGACAGCCGGCTCTAGAAGGTAGAAAGGTAGCAGATTGGGAGAAAAAAATCGGTCAACTTTACATCCAAGCCGCACGGGAATTAGAGCCAGCCAAGCGCAAAGTCATTTATGCCAAAACTCAGCGCATTAGTCAAGAATATTTACCATTCATCTATCTAGTAAACCCCTATGCCATGAGTGCCGTGCGCGATCGCATCCAAGGC
>DNXU01000627.1:0-1143 GCA_003505715.1 Cyanobacteria bacterium UBA8803
AGTGAGGGAGTGAGGGAGTGAGGGGGTGGATTATTTTCATTAATCTTCTATTGCTTGTCAGAGCCGAGAGGCTGTGTTTGCAGTAATGTTAGGAGCATCGGCGCGATCGCTTGAATGGGTAAAACCTCTTTAGCTGCCCCTAAGTCAATGGCTTCTTTAGGCATACCAAAGATTACAGATGTAGCTTCATCTTGGGCGATGGTAAAACCACCAGAGTGGGCGATCGCCTGCAATCCTTGCGCCCCATCTCTCCCCATACCCGTTAGTAATATGCCTACTGTTGCCTTGCCGTAGTACTTGACGGCAGACTTAAATGTGACTGTTACAGAAGGGCGATGTCCTTCCAATGGTGGGAGATCGGAGCAGATAAATCGACCTCCCCCATCCAATTCCAAATGCTGCTGTTCTGGTGGGAAATAAATTGTACCTGGTTTGGGAACCTCTCCAGGTTCTGCAATCTGGATGGGTAAATAACAGCTGCTAGTTAACCAATCAATTAATCCCTGCAAAAAACCAAAACAAATGTGTTGCACGCAAATCACTGGTACAGGAAAATCTGAAGGTAATCCAGAGAAAAGTTCCTGTAAAGCTTGCGGGCCACCTGTTGATGCACCAACAACGACTATTTTCGGCTTGGGGTAGGACTTGGCAACGAAAGCAGAAAGATTTTCTAGTTCTAGGCGCTTAGCTGGCAAAGAGGACTTTCGCTTCTTCCTTAATACCTTTACTCCAGACAAGATTGTAATCTTTTCGATCAGCTGTTGCTTGAGCGACTCATCCTCCATAACTAACCCAGCTCGTGGCTTAGGAAAAATATCTACCGCTCCTGCCTCTAAAAGCTGAAATACATGATGAGCATCATCTTCCTGCACAGAGGCACTAATAACTAGAATAGGGCGAGGATAAAGCGCCATAACTTCATAGGTAAACTCCAGACCATCCATCTGAGGCATGTGCAGATCTGTACAAATGACATCTGGCTGAACTTTAGGAATCAAGGGCAAAGCTTCTAAGCCAGTGCGAGCTTCTCCCACTACTTCAATCAGCGGTGATGCATTTAGAATTCTTTTCAGGATTGCTAGAGAAATCCGCGAATCTTCAACTAACAGAACTCGAATAGGCATTGGTTGTTGGTTGTTGGTT
>DNXU01000627.1:1223-5573 GCA_003505715.1 Cyanobacteria bacterium UBA8803
TTGTTGGTTGTTGGTTGTTAGTTGTTGGTTGTTGGTTGTTAGTTGTTGGTTATTAGTCAAGAAAATATTAAATGCCAGCTGTACACCTCCACACAAACAACAAACAACGAGCAACAAACAACAAACAACAAACAACAAACAACAAACAACAAACAACAAACAACAAACAACAAACAATAAACAACAAACAACAAACAACAAACAACAAACAACAAACAACAAACAACAAACAACAATCAAACAAGTTTCCTTAAGGTTTCTAATAGAAAGTCTTGATTGAACTTGCCTTTAATAATGTAAGCATTAGCTCCCGCTGTTGCTCCTCTTCTTTTATCCTCATCGGAATCCAGTGTGGTTACCAGAATTATGGGCAATTCATCATATTCTTCTTGCTGACGAATTTTGCCCGTTAGGGAAAACCCATCTAAATTGGGCATTTCCACGTCAGATACTACGGCATCAAATTCACGAGTTTTTAGTTTGTTGTAGCCATCTAATCCATCGACGGCTATTACTACCTCATACCCAGCACCTTCTAGAAGTCGTCTTTCTTGGGTACGAACGGGGAGGGAGTCTTCGACGAGGAGAATGACTGGTTTCCTTTTAACAGTTTCCTTGGGCGTAATTGAGGCAGTAGATGTGACTTGCTTTTGGGATGATTTAATTAGATCGGGCGGGTTGAGGATCGTGCATACTTCTCCTGTGGGGAGAATTGTCGCTCCAGTAACATTCCGCACCCGTTTTAATAGTGGACTCTGAGGTTTTAGTACTACCTCTTGAGTATCCCAAAGGCGATCTACAAAGAATCCTGCTAATTCTTCTCCCACCTTGAGCAAGATAAGCGATCGCAAATCACTCTTGTGCTGCTCGTACCGCATTCCAGTTACTGGTAATACTCCCCCTGCTTCCCTTGTTCCCTTACCAGCAATTAACCCTTTGGAACGCAACTGATTATCCACTCGGGCAGTAGAGGCATAAGCAGGAGAGTTGGAAAGTTCTAACAAATCAGCAAGATTGACAACAACAACCTCTTGACCGTCAAAGATAATGGTTTCTCGACCTTCAACAGTAGAAATCTCGTCCGGGGAAACGAGTAAAGTTGTTTGTACAAACTCAATGGGTAGAGCGTGGACAATACCTTGAACTTCTAAAAACAGTGCATTGAGAGTTGCTAGAGTTGTGCCCAGTTGAAGGCGGAAGGTACATCCTTGACCAGGGGTTGATTCGATCTGGATATTGCCTTTGAACCGTTCGACGTTGGTGCGTACTACATCCAACCCGATACCCCTACCAGAAATTTCGGTAATAAACGTCCGAGTTGAGAAACCAGGAGCCAAGATCAGGGCATGGATCTGGCTGGGAGTCATAGTTGCCAGTTCTTCTTTGCGGTATAGCCCGCGCTTAATGGCAGTTTGCTTAATCTTCTTAACGTCTAGCCCTCGGCCATCATCTGCCACTTCAATAACAATATTGTTGCCATCGCGGTAGCCTCTCAGCCAAATTGTGGCCACTGAGGGTTTGCCCAGTCCCTCTCGCTCTTCAGGTGTCTCGATGCCATGATCGATCGCATTACGAATCATGTGCATCAAGGAATCTTTGATTTCTTCCAGGATGCCTTTATCAGCAGTTGTTTCTCCGCCTTCAATGACCAATTCCACCTGTTTGGCTTGTTGTTTGGCTAAATCCCGCACCATGCGGGGAAACACTTGAAATACAGTAGATAGAGGCAGAAGTCGTAGGGTGCGAATTTTTTCTCCCAATTCTCCAGCGATAAGGTCGAGTTTGGTACTGTTTTCCTGAGCTGAAAGTCTTAGGGAGTCGAGTACTTTTTCTAAACGCTCTTCGTAAGGATTGGTGCCCCAAGATGAGAGATCGCGCTGTCCATGAGTGCGAAAGGTTTTCCAATCTTGCCAGAGGATTGCCATTTCCTCAATAGCCGCAGTAGCGTGAGCGATGCTGATCCGGGTAACGGTTAGCTCCTCGGCTTGAGACATTAAGGCATCGAGTTCGCGAGTTTCAACGCGAATAGTATCGATACGGTAGGGTTCGCCAACAACAATACTGGGTAACTCTTGAAGTACTGTTTTCGCAGAAGTTTTGACCGGGAGTGAGGGTTCTGTCGGCGGAACTAGTTGGGACTCCCTTAAGGTAGGGGCAACAATACTGGCCATCAAGTGCTTGAGGGCAAAGGCTGTATCTACCCCACTGGGTTGACCTGTTACAGCTTCCTGGACTAAAAGAGTAATGGCATCTAAGCCGTAATACAGGCGATCGCTCAGTTGGGAAGTTAAAAGCGTTTCTTGGTGCTTGATACTTAAGAGTACCTCTTCAATTTGATGGATCAAGGTCTCTACATTGGTGGCTCCGACGCTTCTGGAGTCTCCTTTAAGGCTGTGTGCTTCCCGCAGCAAGTATTCTAAGGTTGCTTCGTCATCCGGCTGCTTTTCTAAAAGCAGTAAACCAGCTTCCAGTTTCTGCAAGCGTTCTTGGCTGGAAATTTTATAAACATCTCGAAGTTCTGCGTCTTCGATAAAGCTGGCTGCGACTTGGTGAGTATGGCCGTTGTCAGGATTTGGTTGGGGTTGGGGCTGGTGTAAGTCGGAAACCTCTGTCATCAAGTGATGGAGTATGTCATCGACATCCACCTCACTGGGTTGACCAGTCACGGCTTCCTCAACTAGTAGACTAATGGCGTCTAATCCTCGCTCGAAGCGATCGCTCAGTTCAGGGCTGAAAACCGTCTGTTGGTTTTTGATACCTAATACAATCTCTTCGAGACAATGGGCGAGGTTTGCTACAGTTTCTACCTCAACACTAGTGGAATCTCCTTTAAGGCTGTGGATTTCCCGCCGCAATTGTTCCAACGTTGCTGGATCTTCTGGGTACTTTTGGAGGTACTGCAAACTCTCTTGCAGTCTTTGCAAGCGCCCTCGCGTGGTAATTTTATAAACCTCTCGCAGTTCTGCGTCTTCGATAAAGCTGGCTGCCAGTGGCACAGCCTTGCCTTTGGCTGCATCCGCTTCTGGCTGTAGCTGCGATCGATCGGGAACAACTGTTATTAATTGGCTGAGTACCTCATTAGCATCCACTCCACTAGGTTGGCCGCTCACAGATTCCTCGACCAGTAAGCTAATGGCGTCTAATCCTTGAGAGAAGCGATCGCTCAACTGGGGCGTTAAAATTGCCTGTTGGTCTTTAATACTCAACAGAATCTCTTCCAGACAATCAGCCAGGGTAGCGACAGTTTCTACCCCAACACTTCTGGAATCTCCTTTGAAGCTGTGAGCTTCCCGGCGCAACTCTTCCAAGATGGCTTCGTCATCTGGATGTTCTTGGAGGTACTGCAAACCAGCGTGCAACTTCTGCAAGCGTTCGACGCTGGAAATTTGGTACAGATTCCGCAGTTCTTCGTCTTCGATAAAACTGGCAGCCACTGGTACGACATTACCATTGGCTGCAACAGCTTCTAGCTGTGGCTGTTGTGGCTCTGAAACAGCGACCATCAATTGGGTGAGTATCTCATCGACATCCACCCCACTAGGTTGGCCGCTCACGGCTTCCTCAACCAGCAGGCTGATGGCCTCTAATCCTTGAGTAAAGCGATCGCTCAATTGGGGGGTTAAAAACGCCTGTTGGTCTTTGATGCTAACGATAATCTCTTCCAGACAATGGGCACAGGTTTCTACTGGTTCTATCCCAAGACTTCTGGAGTCTGCTTTGAGGCTATGAGCATCCCGCCGCAATTCCGCCAAGGTCGTTTCGTCATCCGGGTGTTTCTGAAGGTGCTGCCAACTGGCCTGTAGTCTTTGCAAGCGCTCCCCACTAGAAATTTGATAAAGATTCCGCAATTCTTGATCTGCGAGCGAGCTGGCTGCCACTGGTAGGGGATTGCCGTAGGCTTTCACAGCATCCGGCTGTGGCGGTTTTGCTTCTGAAACAGCTCCCATCAAGTAGTTCACCATGAATGCTGTATCGACCCCACTGGGTTGACCAGTTAAAGCTTCCCGCACCAACAGATCGATAGCATCCAACCCCCGATCTATGCGATCGCTCAACTGGGGGGTTAAAACTATCTGTTGGCGCTTCAGGTTTCTGATAATCTCTTCAACCTGGTGGATTAGGATTTCTACAGGTTCTACCCCAACACTTCGAGAGTCTCCTTTCAGGCTGTGAGCATCCCGCCGCAACTCATCTAACGTCACTTCGTCATTGGGATGCTCTTGAAGGTGCTGCAAACCGGCTTGCAGTTTCTGCAAACATTCTGCGCTGGAAATTTTATATAAATTCCGCAGTTCTTCGTCTTCTATCATCATGGTTCATTGTTGGTTGTTAGTTGTTGGTTGTTGGTTG
>DNXU01000627.1:5630-7485 GCA_003505715.1 Cyanobacteria bacterium UBA8803
ATGAACGATGAACGATGAACGATGAACTAAGAATTTAATTAAACCATCTCCTGAAGATTGAGAGCTGTTTCGTTCAGTTGCTGAGTTCCTACTTTGGTTTGATTGATACCAATAGCAGTTTCTTTTGCCCCTTGGTTGATGCTTTCCATGGCTTGGACGACTTGTTGGATGGCGTCAACTTGCTGTTTGAGGTTCAGTGAGATTTGTTGGTTGTTCAATACTACTTTGTTGACGGCATCGGCAACACCAGTAAAGGCTTGGTCTGTTTTCTTAGCAATTTGCACGCCTGCCGTTACCGTCTTCGTTCCTTCATCGGTTACCATCACGGTTGAATTAATTGCACCTTGAATCTCAGAAACTAGCAGGCTAATCTTTTCGGCAGAACGCTGACTTTGATCTGCTAGTTTACGAATCTCATTGGCAACTACGGAAAAACCTTTGCCATGCTCTCCGGCGCGAACTGCTTCAACGGATGAATTGAGCGCTAACATATTGGTTTTGTTGGCCAAGTCAGAAACGAGTTGGGAAATACTGCCAATTTGGTTAGCTTGTTCGCTCAGGCGCACGATTTGTTCAGCGATCGCTCCTACTTTCTTTTCTAGAGTGAACATCCCTTCCAAGGTTTCACCTACCGCTTGAGTACCCCCCTGGGTTAGCTGTAGTGCCTGTTGAGCAGCTGCAACGGCGGCTTTGGCTTGCTCAGCTGACTGTCGAGAGGAGGCTTCTAACTCATCCATAGTGGTAGTAGTTTCATTCACTGAAGCGGCTTGTTGGCTGGCAACCCGTTCTTGTTCTTCCAGGGTCGAGAAAATTTGTTGGCTAGCGGTCGAGATGGCATGAACTAGGTGTTTAATCAAATTGCTGAGGTGGCGCGATCTGACAATTCCTAGGGGCAGCACTGCCGCTAAAGACCCTAAAATGATCAGGGCAGCGACAATTTTCAAGGAGTTAACGGATGCAAAGATAGTATTCTTGGGGACCTGATTGATCGTGACTAAGTATTGTCCCTTTTCCTGATCGATGGGAACCTTATGATAGGCAACAAGTTTGTCAGACCATTCATCAATAATTCCCGATTCACTGTTGAGAATTTGCTGAGCAATTTTGGGTGGATAATCTTTTTGAATTTTCTCTTCTTTTTTAAGATCAAATCCCCACTCTTTATCAGGATTGGGATGGGAGATATAGTAGCCATCTTGATTGATCAAAAGCGCCTGCTCTCCCTTCGGCAACTTGGCCTCTTCAATAATTTTGAGAAATTGATTTGCGAATACGTTAGCGATGACAATGCCTCTTTTTTTACCAGTTGAGTCAACAATGGGCGTGGCGTATCGAATCACTGGTTTAAATGGCCTTTCGATTTGACCGCGTTCCTGGTTCAAGTTCACGGGCGAGGTATAAATACTCCCCGCCACCAACTTCATCGTATCCGTAAAGTAAGGACGATCTCCCTTGTTTTGTAATTTTTCTTTGGCAATAACTTTAACGTTACTGCCGTCGGAATCTACTCGCACGATTTCATTGCCAGTTTCGTCCAAATACCGCACCTGCATATAATAGGGCTTGGTCTCCATCATGGCTATAAAGGTAGCCTGTAGCCGCTCGACCCAAACGTCGTAAGAAGAGTTGCTTTCTGAATCTACTCCGCCGTTATCTTTGGCTCTGATAATCCCTTGAACCGGAGGAGTTTTGCTGAGAAAAAGAACATCATCACTAATACCCTTTAAGACGGCAATGATATTTTCCGCTTCGTCGTTTACTTTGTCCTCCAGTTTACTTTCAGCAGAGTTTGATAAAGCGCTGGTCGAAGAAACAATACCGTAAGCTCCCACTAGGGAAACGGGCAGAATACTGC
>DNXU01000627.1:7510-8276 GCA_003505715.1 Cyanobacteria bacterium UBA8803
AGCAGTAATAATAGGAGTTGTTGCTGAAGTTTGAGACGCTCCAGAAATTTTCCCGAAAATTTGTTAGGCATGATAGGGGGGTCCTACAAGTATAGAATCTCACCTAATTTCTAAATAGGGAGAAAAGAGGGGGTTAAGCAAATATTTTCAGCACATAATGAATGATACCAAAGATTTTTTTGGCATCATTTACCTAGCAGCCATAAAACCATATCGCTCGATTCAAGCTGCTTTAGAAAATGTGGGATTATACCCTGATTTGATATCAAATCCGGATTTGATATCAACAAAATTGCCAGTTAATCAAAAACTAACCTTAGAACTATTCTCAGCCGCTTGGAAGACTTAAAAAGTCTCAGCTGGAGTTGAACCTGAATAAATTGACAGGTGGGGATTAAAGCATCAATCAAGTGGTTACCGCACCCTAGGCCGATGACTCTCTCTAACGCTCATGGTTGAGAAGTAGCAGGTTACCATAATAAACAATCAACCACGGACAGCTCTGGCCTAAATCCTGATGGCTTGATTGATACTTTAAGAGTATGTTAAGGCTAAATAGAGTAGTTGACTTTCCTGATAGATAAAGCATGTGATGCTATTTGAACCAGCCAGCTTATCCTGAACAGGCCACTGTTGGCTTACCTATTTCCACCTATATATAATATTATTGCAACAGGCCGGCCATCATCAATAAATGAAGGCGAAGTTTATCAATTATTTATAATTCATAAAAATAAAATCAGCTAGCTTGAAAATAGGGAATGGG
>DNXU01000627.1:8481-10719 GCA_003505715.1 Cyanobacteria bacterium UBA8803
CCCTCATCCCTCATCCCTCAGAAATCACCTACCTCGGAAGGGACTGACTTCCAGAACACCATTCGGCCTAAACACAACCCGAAACTGAGCTAAGGGTTTTTGGGGAACTAACCCAGTTTCCTTACTACCTATGCCTGCGGCTTCGGGCTTGACTAATTGGTTTTTCTCAAGGGGCGTTTCCTTAACGTAATCCCAGGCAGGTTGATTAATTGGCTCGTAGTCGGCGATCGCACCATCTTCGGTAACACCGATCCGATAAATTAATGCCTTCTGAGATAACGGGGTTCCTTGCCAAAGTTCGCTGAGTTGCTTGTAGAGTTGCTCGTTCAGCTCTTGGAGTACCGCTTTATCTGTAATTTCCGGGCCAAGACCCGGTTCGCCTGAAATCAGCCGCCAGGGACTGATTTGCAGAATCCCCCCTTTGGTAAACACTACTCGGAACTGAGCAATGGGTTCTTGGGTGGCAGCACTGCCTGTAGTAGGGATGTAGAGCAAATCAGGTAAAGGAGTTTGCTTTGCTCCCTCTAGGGGCGTCTTATTTACTGGCTTGTAGCCAACCACTGCTCCATCTTTACCTACGCCCACTTGATACTCCAAGCTCTCATCTAAAAGTCCCCGGTTTTCCCAAGATTGATTGAGCTTTCTGTAGAGATTGCGTTTCAAATAATCTAACTCGGTGGGATCGGTAATCTCTGGAGCCGAGGTTAGTACCTTCTCCAACTCAGAGGCTTGCGGGGGTGTTCCACTAGTCTGACCTTGGCCCTCAGAGTTGGGAGAGGTCGTTTCAGTCGCATTAGGCTGGGGTTGGGGTGGTTTGCGCACTTCTGGAATTGGTATCCAGAAAAAGGCGATCGCTGCTAAGGTCAAACTGGTCATTCCTAAGGCTGCGGGTGCGGCCCGTTGGGTGATAGGTTGGTCAGCTTGGCGGTAACGTCTGGAAACGGGTGCTAACACCACCTCCAAATCGGGCAGAGTCCGCCGATCGGCCAAAAACTGGTCGATCGCCTCTACCAAGTCGAACAGCTGCACTGTTGTCAGATCGAGCTGGAGGGGGGTCTTTTGCTCCATCACCGCAGCAGATGCTCCCGAGCCGATATCCAGACTGCTGGAAAAAGTCTCGCCTGTTGGTAGTACTATCAATCGGTGCAAGTTTTTGTCTGGAAGTTGTTTCAACTGCACTATAGGATGCTTATCACCATGGAGTTTGGGATGATGCACCTGACTCAAAAATTCTTGAGCGTAGTTACTAACCGATAGCACCAGGCTTTCAAAAAAGTCCCGTCCGCCGCTGATTGGCTGCTGATGACCTGCAAAATGGCATTCCGCATTGACGAGAATCGTCATTAAGGGGC
Source organism: Cyanobacteria bacterium UBA8803 (assembly GCA_003505715.1). Taxonomy (GTDB): domain Bacteria; phylum Cyanobacteriota; class Cyanobacteriia; order Cyanobacteriales; family Coleofasciculaceae; genus UBA8803. Next base: position 9,834 of record DNXU01000627.1, read on the forward strand.
GAGGATCGAGTTGAGTACCAACTGCTGCGGTGGCATCACTTAAGCCTTCCAGGATCAGCGTGCAGTTGGGCAAACTGTACTGGCGTCGAATGGTCATGATACTTCTCCATCAAACAAGCTAGTCCAAAATCGCTGCATTCCAGACGTGCCCGTACAGAACAGCAGCTGACTCAACAGCGAGAGGGCCAGCTCGTTTAACTTCTGATCAGTGTTATAAATAGAGACTTTTGCGCGTCGCGGATTCATCCTACTCCGGAAATGCGCTCGGAATCGTTCTAGGTATTCGGATAAGCGAAAATGCTGCTCTAGGGGAATCTGCTTTTCGTTGAGTTGTTGATAAGCCAGTAACAGTTGCCGGATTAAAACCGTCATTCTGCGTGCTAAATAACTGGCAATTACGACTAATGCCTTGGCTTCCTCTAACCTGAGGGGACGACGGGTGTAAGAGCGCCGTAAAGGATTAGTACAGCGCAAGCGCCAAAGGACAACCCGATTTTTAATAATATTTTGGAGTTCTAACTCCTGAGCCATTAATAGCATCGCTTCAGAACCGCCCAGTTCCAGCGCTTCAATGGCAAGTAGAATCAGGTCAATCTGCTGCCGACTTCGTGACGGACACCCGCGATCAGAGATCGGGGGATCGGGTAGACTGTCCAAAATCATGGGCTTTGGCTGGGCAAGAGGACTGTTTGTCGGCATTACGCTCACAGAAAGATTCATTCTAACTAGCACTTTTGGGTGAACTGGTTTCTATAAAAGCAACTCTTAACAGGTTGCACGCCTGTAGAATAGCTGACTACTTAATATTGGCATTTGTGCCACTCCCAACAACCGTGATAACTCTGGATCTAGGCAGAGGGAAGACAGACAGGGAGAGGGGGAGAGG
>DNXU01000627.1:10767-11849 GCA_003505715.1 Cyanobacteria bacterium UBA8803
GAAAATAAGGATGAGGGATGAGGGATGAGGGATAAGGGAGAAGGCGGTAGGGGACAGAGATTGTCATTCATAGGTGCCTATCTTGCCTGTTATCTTTTGTCAGTACCTGCTCCTTGATTTCAGGATGTTTTACTAGCTGTTGCTAGTGGGTGTTTTTGGCCTTGCTCCAATTATGGGAAAGCATATCACTGTTAGAGCTTCTGCCTAATGCCTCCTCATATTTGGGGTACGGCTTACTCCCCTTGAGGATTGGCAAAGACAATAGGATGCCAGTATGGAACCCGATGAATTTTTACAAGGGCAGCCTCTATCTGGATAATAAAAATAAGGGTCTTTGCTCTCCTCTACACAATTGATGATTTTGATTTTCAGCGATCGCTCGCCAACAGATCAGATATCTAGTGTACGATTTTGCTGGCAGCGAGTGGCAAGCCACAGGCGATCGCAATACTGCTCGGAGCGGCTGTGAGTTAGGTGATTGGGTTCATCCTCGGAGGTTCTAGGTTAAACTGCTTGTTGTCGTAAGTTCACCCACCAATGGATTTAAAGTCTCTGATTCGCGATATCCCAGATTTCCCCAAACCCGGAATTGTATTTCGGGATATCACTCCACTCCTGCGCCACCCAGAGGGATTGCGCTACACCATTGATGCAATAGTCCAAAAATGTAAAGATACCGGAATCGAGGCAGATTACGTGGTGGGCATGGAGTCCCGTGGTTTTATTTTTGGCCCAATGGTGGCTTACCAGCTTAACGCTGGGTTTATCCCGATTCGCAAACCAGGTAAGCTACCAGCTGCTGTACATACCATTGAGTATGAACTGGAGTATGGTATGGATCGGTTGGAAGTTCATCAAGACGCCCTCCATTCCCGCAGTCGTGTTTTGATTGTCGATGATTTAATTGCCACTGGCGGCACCGCAGCTGCTACGGCCAAATTGTTAGAGCAGCTAGACTGCGAACTGGTAGGCTTTGGCTTTATCATCGAACTAAAGGACTTAGGCGGACGGCAGAAATTACCAGATGTCCCAATTTTAACCTTAATTGAGTATTAGTTATTAGTTATTAGTTGTTAGTTGTT
>DNXU01000285.1 GCA_003505715.1 Cyanobacteria bacterium UBA8803
CCCTCATCCTTCATCCCTCTCCCTAAATTACTATTAAATTAGAAGAAGTAGCGGCAAAGGAAGTATAGATGTCAGCACGACTGTTACTGGTAGATGACGAACCGGGAGTCCGCGAAGCGGTGAAAGACTATTTGCAAGAAGTTGGGGGGTTTACCGTACAGGTTGCCAGTAATGCCAACGATGCATGGCAGATGCTGCAACAACAAACTCCTGACTTGGTGATTTCCGATATCATGATGCCTCAAGTGGACGGGTATCAGTTCCTCAAGCAGCTGCGAGATGACCCGCGCTTCAAGTCGCTGCCAGTAGTATTTCTGACAGCTAGAGGCATGACCTCAGACCGAATTCAGGGTTATCAAGCTGGTTGCGATGCCTATCTGCCCAAACCTTTTGATACTGATGAATTAATTGCTATTGTTGAGAACTTGCTGGAACGTCGTGCCGCTACCTCCCCAGAAAGCGGCAACGGCACGGAACTGGAGAAAATTGCTCAGCAAATTGCAGCTATCCGAGCCATGTTAGATCAGCGAGGTGGCATTGCTGCCACCCCTCCACCCATCCGTATTGACTTTACACCGCGAGAGCAAAGTGTCCTAGATTTGGTGGCGCAAGGATTGATGAATAAAGAAATTGCTCGCCGTCTGGATACTAGTGTCCGCAATGTCGAGAAGTATGTCAGCCGCTTGTTTAGCAAAACGGGGACAAATAGCCGCACGGAGTTAGTTCGCTACGCTCTAGAACATGGTTTGACGCAGTAACACTCCCTGGTTTAATATGTGCTAATAATTGCCGCGATCGCATCCAACAACTGTTGCGGGTCGATCGGTTTCGCCACATGAGCTTGAAATCCGGCAGCGAGGATTTGGCGTCGATTCGTTTCACCAGCATAGGCAGTTAGGGCGATCGCTGGAATATTGCGGTTGCATTGAGGCGGCAAGGCGCGAACCTGACGAATAAAGGAGTAGCCATCCATTTCTGGCATCCCAATATCGCTGATGAGCAAATCGAATTGCTCCTGCCTTAGCACCTCCAAAGCTGCCGTCCCAGAGGAGACTACTCGAACTACTGCGCCCTCCTGGTCTAATACAACCTTAACCAGTTCTAGAGAATCTGGCTCATCATCTACCACCACCACTTGCAGATTATCAAAATTCAGCGTTTGATGGTTGAGGAAATTAGGAGCATCGGGACTTGGTGCAGGTATTAAGGGTAACTGCACCGTAAAGGTTGCCCCCTGCCCTTCTCCAGGACTGGCAGCAGTGATGGTGCCCCCATGGGCTTCCACTACCTGACGAGCGATCGCCAGTCCTAACCCCAAGCCGCCAAAAGCACGAGTTGTAGAACTGTCCTGTTGCCGGAATAACTCAAACACATGGGGCAAAAAGTCGGGCTGAATGCCCTTTCCGGTATCGCTCACCTGAATTTGAGCATGGCGGTTGACCTGGGTGAGTTGCACCGTCACCCTTCCTCCGGTGGGGGTGAATTTAATCGCATTCGACAATAAATTCCAGACCACCTGTTGCAGCCTGCCTGCATCCCCCCTAACTTGTCCTACCGATGGGTCAAGGAACACCTCCATCTGAATAGCTTTTGCTTCTCCGGCTAAGCGCACCGTCTCTAGAGCAGCGGCGATCGGCTCTGATAAAGCGATCGCGGCCAAGTTCAAAGTAATTTGGCCACGAATGATGCGAGAGATATCAAGGAGATCTTCGATCAGTTGCACCTGTTGTTTGGCATTGCGCTCGATCGTTCTTAACCCCTGCTGAAGCTTGTCGGAACCGATCTGCGGTAATTGCAGCAGCTTTGCCCAGCCTAAAATTGGGTTAAGAGGCGTTCGCAGTTCGTGGGAGAGAACGGCTAGAAATTCATCTTTCATGCGGTTGGCATGTTCTGCGGCTTCTCTGGCCGCTTGCTCTTGCTGGAGTAGCTGTTCCCGTTGAGCTTCGACTTGTTTTTGCTCCGTAATATTCAACACCGTACCGCTGAAGCGTAGCGGTTTTCCGTTTGGATCGTAGTAGGCTTGCCCTTTCGCCCTCAGCCAGCGTTCAACTTTATCCTGAAGGCCAATCGTCCGATACTCAGTGTCATAAGAGCCACCAGACGCTGGATCGAGTGTCGCTTGCACAATTTCCTGAAGGCGATCGCGATCGTCGGGATGTAAGCCCTCAAAAAACACCTCAATGCTACTCTCAGCATCGGGCGGTAACCCAAACATGGCTTTGCAGCCAGTATCCCATTTCAATTCTCCGGTAACGAGATTCCAATCCCAGGTGCCTAATTTGGCAGAGGCGATCGCCATCCGCAAACGGTCTTCATTCTCCCGCAGGGCTTCCTCTGCCTGTTTGCGATCGCTGATGTCGATAACCGAACCGATGTAGCCCTTATACTGCCCATCGGCCTCAAACCAAGGACTTGCGGTATCGATCGCCCAAAGATATTCACCATCGTGACGGCGTAAACGGTATTCCACCCGAAAGGCTTCGTGACGCGCATTGGTGTTAATAAAGGTTTCTCTAGCCAGCGCATAATCCTCTGGATGCACTGCATCCAGCCAACCAAAACCCAGTCCCGTTGCTTCAGTCTGCCCTGTGAACTCATACCAACTTTTGCTGAGATAGGTGCAGTATCCGTTGGCATCCGTCACCCAAACCATGACAGGTGCATTGTCTGCCATATGGCGGAATCTTTCTTCACTCTGGCGCAGAGCTTCCTCGACCTGAATCTGCTCGGTAATCTCTTGACAAACGGTATTGATGCCAATCACGCGATCGCCATTCTTCAACGGCAAAAAGCTCTCCAGCCATACCCGCTGAACTCCTGGTTGCGCTGGAGTTTCCCCCCGAATTTCGACGTTGAGTAGGGGTTCTCCCGTTTCTAAGATAGGGCACAGCAATGCTTCGGCAGTATCCGCGATGTCAGGCAACAACTCTTGAATTTTCCGCCCAATATGTTCTGCCACGGAAAATCCATTGATTTCTGCCAATCGCTGGTTAATCCGCACAAAGCGCAGGTCGGTATCGAGAACGTTTAACCCGATTGGGGCAGACTGGTAGATGGTTTCAATTTCAGCGAGTTGCCGTTGCAAGGTTGCCCGACTTTCCTCTAACTCGGCTGCCAGCCGCTGACGTTCGGTCACATCCGCAGTCATGCCAATCAGCCGGGTTAACTGTCCCTGCTGGTCAAACATAGCGCGTCCGCTTTCCTCCAGCATCACCATCTCACCAGTCGGGCGCACGACTCGATAGGTAGTTTTGTAAGTGCTGTTCTCAGGTGTAAGTGCCTGTAAGCCTGCCACAAAGCGATCGCGATCCTCTGGATGGACTCGTTGAAAAAAACTGGCACCTGTATCTTTTTCTGCCGCTCCTTCCGTTAACCCCAGGATAGAAGCACATTGAGCCGAGCGCTTGACAGCATCAGTGTTTGAGTCCCACTCAAAGCTAAACATCCGCGCCACTTCCATGGCTAACTCGTTGCGGTCTTCGCTCTCCCGCAGAGCCGCATTTGCCTGCTCTAACTGGGCTGTCCGTTCGGCAACGCGCTGTTCCAATTCCTGATTGGCTCGTTGGAGGGCAACTTGCAGTTCTCGACGCTCTGTGACATCGGTGTGGGAACCGACCATCCGCAAAACATTGCCAGCTTCATCCCAAATCGCCTGACCGCGATCAAGAATCCATTTATACGTGCCGTCCTTGCACAACACGCGATGTTCTGAAACATAAAACGGTGTTTTCCGATCAAAGTGATCCTGGATCACCTGCATCACCCACTCTAGGTCGTCGGGATGCACCCGTTTTGCCCACTCATCCACATTGTTACTGATTTCATGCTCCTCATAGCCCAGCATCGTTTTCCAACGGGCTGAGAAGAACACTTCATTCGTCTGCACGTTCCAATCCCAAATCCCATCATTGCTACCCCTGAGAGCCAACTGCCAGCGTTCCTCGCTTTCTCGCAAGGCGGCTTCCCTGTGCTTTTGTTGGGTTACGTCGTGGGCAATGCAATACATTACCTCCCGCTTAAGCTGCGGTGCTGCCGTCCATGCCAACCATCGGTAAGAGCCATCCTTTGTCCGATAGCGGTTCTCGAAGTAGAGGGTGGGTTTGCCTCCCTGCAAATTTTTTAGTTCTGCTAGCGTTGCAGGGCGATCATCCTGATGCACAAACTCGATGAAGGGTTGGGCTAAAAGTTCTGCTTCTGAGTAGCCGAGAGTTTGGCTAAATGCTGCGTTGACCCGCTTCAAATAGCCATTCAGATCCGCAATCGCCAGCAGGTCGAGCGATAAATCGAAGAACAAGGCTGCTTCGGATAAAGCCAATTCCTTCATGGGTGAGGCTACAGGATCTTTATAGTTCATAACAGCACAGAGGAGCAGATAACTTGCAATTATCGCAAGGGAGATGGGGAATGGGGAATGGGGTGTGGGGTGGGGGGAATGGGGAATGGGGT
>DNXU01000445.1:0-8505 GCA_003505715.1 Cyanobacteria bacterium UBA8803
TGACCGAGGGCTTGACCTCATTTATTGGTGATGCAACAAGTTGCCATGCAGTCTTGAAGGTTTTGTTATTAGTTATTGGTTGTTGGTTGTTAGTTATTAGTTGTTAGTTATTTGGGGTTAGCTCCAAACAACNNAACAACAAACAACAAACAACCAACAACAAACAACAAACAACAAACAACCAACAACCAACAACCAACAACAAACTTTCCTTTCCTGGTGCCTGTGGCGCGGTGGAACCACTCCGAACCCATCTCGAACTCGGTTGTGAAACGCTGCTGCGGCGAAGATAGTTGGAGGGTAGCCTCCTGCCAAAATAGCACGGTGCCAGGATGAATATACGGCAAAAGGCTCCCTTCAATGAAGAGGAGCCTTTGCTTTAGGACTTACGCTCCTCCTCTTAACTTATCCAACACGCTGCGATCTTCTAGGGTTGAAGTATCGCCAGCCACTTCTTGACCGGATGCTAAGGAACGCAATAAGCGCCGCATGATTTTACCAGATCGCGTTTTGGGCATGGCATCTGTAAACCGAATTTCCCCGGGACGGGCGATCGCGCCAATTTCCTTAACTACGTGTTCTTTTAGTTCTTTGGCGAGTTGGTCACTGGGATCGTAGGACCCTTCTAGGGTTACGAAGGCAAATACATCTTCTCCCTTCACTTCATCTGGCTTACCTACTACTGCTGCCTCAGCTACAGCTGGGTGAGATACTAAGGCGGATTCCACTTCCATCGTACCGAGACGGTGTCCGGCGACGTTAATTACGTCATCCACGCGGCCCATCACCCAGAAGTAACCGTCTTCATCCCGACGCGCCCCATCGCCAGCAAAGTATAGGTATTGCCCATCTTGGGGAGCAATGTGTTCCCAATAGGTGCGACGGAAGCGATCGGGGTCGCCGTAAACCGTGCGCATCATTCCTGGCCAAGGATGTTTTACGACTAAATAACCCCCCTCATTATCCCCAATAGTATTACCCTCTAAATCCACAACATCGGCAAGAATTCCAGGGAAAGGACGAGTTGCAGAACCGGGTTTAGTGGGAGTGGCACCAGGGAGAGGGGTAATCATTACGCCGCCAGTTTCGGTTTGCCACCAAGTATCGACAATCGGACAGCGTTCGCCGCCAATGACTCGGTAATACCACATCCATGCTTCCGGGTTAATTGGTTCGCCCACGGTTCCCAGCAAACGCAATGAGGACAGGTTGCGGGCTTTGGGCAGGTGTTCGCCCATTTTAATAAAAGCCCGAATCGCGGTAGGGGCGGTATAGAAGATGTTAACGCCGTATTTCTCAATGACATCCCAGAAACAACCGGGATTAGAGGCACGAGGCGCACCTTCATACATTAGGGTAGTTGCGCCATTAGAAAGAGGGCCGTAGACAATGTAGCTGTGACCTGTAATCCAACCCACATCAGCGGTACACCAGTAAACATCTGTGTCCTGGAGGTCAAAAATCCACTTGGTTGTCATGTGGGTATAGAGATTATACCCTGCTGTAGTGTGAACGACGCCCTTGGGTTTGCCAGTACTGCCACTAGTGTAGAGGATGAACAGCATATCCTCGCTGTCCATGGGTTCCGCAGGACAATCGGCAGATACTCCCTGCTGCAAGTCATGCCACCAGTGGTCGCGATCCGGTTCCATCTGGATTTGCTGCGCCGTGCGTTTGACCACCAGCACATTTTCGACCGTCGGCACGGCGTTATTTGCCAGCGCGATATCGACTTGGTCTTTCAAGGGCACGATCCCATCTTTACGCCAACCACCATCCGCTGTCACCACTAACTTGGCTTGGCCGTCAATCAGGCGATCGCGCAACGCTTCGGCGCTAAAACCCCCAAATACTACTGTATGGGTAGCACCAATGCGGGCACAAGCCAGCATGGCGATCGCTGCTTCTGGAATCATCGGCATGTAAATCCCGACGCGATCGCCTTTTTTCACGCCCAATTGTTTTAAAACATTGGCAAACTGGCACACTTCCCGGTGCAGTTGGGCATAGGTTAGAGTGCGAGAGTCTCCGGGTTCCCCTTCCCAAATCAATGCTGCCTTATTCCGACGCCAGGTGGTTAGGTGCCTGTCAAGACAGTTGTAAGAAATATTCATCTTCCCACCGACGAACCACTTGGCAAAGGGCGGCTGCCAATCTAGCACTGTATCCCACTTTTGGAACCAATGTAATTCCTTTTCGGCTAGATCTGCCCAAAACTTCTGGGGATCGGCTTTAGCCTTGTCATATAGTTCCTGATACTCATCCAGGCTCTTGATGTGTGCCTTTTGCGAGAATTCGGCGGGGGGCTGGAATAGGCGTTTTTCTTGAAGAATCGATTCAATCGTAGGCTGAGACATGAAGTGTTGCTGTAATGTGCTTTGTTTCTCAAACTATTCTGAAGGCAGAGTTGCACAAAATAGCAATTTTGACTTTTTTTTAACTTCTGGAGCAGGTTGGGGAAGGGATGAGGGGTGAGGGATGAAAGAAATCATCCTGTCACTCTGTCCAGGTTTTCGCCGCGGAGCAGTGGTTGAGTTGAGGCAGGTCGTTTACGGCCTGNNGGATGAGGGATGAGGGAGAGAGGCGCAACTCTTGGTTTTCAAATCTCTATTTTCAATTTTCACTTTTTCAGATATGAGCATTCACAAACGTGAACTAATTCCCTATCTGTGAATGTTTACTACACAAGTTACTTATTACTCTTCTAGAGATGTTTCACTAAAAACAAATGACTTGGCTGCGTTATAATGACTATCCAAACAATTCATCAGACTAATCAAAAAAGCACTCCTCAAACCTTAGGTGGACAACGCATTGATAATTTCATTCTCACTGTTTGGGAGCCTTTGGACTTGCTAGGACAAAGATTGCTGGGAGATTTGTGGAGGATAGTTTATCTCACTCTACAAGATGCGATCGCTCTCAGTATACTGTTTGCTATTCCTGCTCTGATTGGTGGCAGCCAAGACAATCTTGAGGAATGCCTAAAAGAAAGTCTATGGGATATAGATCGTTATTCCTGTGTTGTGATATGGCTATCTGACTTTTGCTTGTGGATAGTCCTAACTGGTCGCACTATCATTCGTTGCTGGAGAGATTTAAAAACTTTGGGAAAATCTTGAAAAATGGTCTGGAGTCAGCCTAGTCTAGGCTTAAATAAGTTCCTAGTTTAGCCTCATTTTTATTGCATTGAAATATTAATGTCCACCAATTTAGTACATTCTGTAGTTCTTATGGCTATTTCTGATCGAGATATCAAACAAGAAATTACTGTTGATGCCTACCAAAATACTTTCTATGAGGAAGCGAAATCGGGAGTTATATCGCTATTAAAGCAAACAGCAATAGTATTTATTTTCTTACTTTTGATGCTGCTGCTGGTAACTGGGGGTAAGCCATCCGGGTTCGTAGTGGCTTTGAGCTTTGTTTTAGGTACTGCATTTGTGGCTTGGCTCGAAAATAAGTGCCTAACAAATTATAAGGCTATATCTAGCCAAAACTTAATAGATTTGAGTCAATGGCTGCAATATAATTTTGCTTCAGATTGGCTGAGTATGGAAGCAGTTTTTGGTTTAGGAACTGCGATTAGGACAAGAAAAAATAACCTTGACCAGTCACAATATATTAATCAGCTGATTGAAAAGCTGTGCCTCAGCCAAGATGAACGAACCTACCGCCAAATAGTAGAGAGTTTAGGGGAAGTCGAGGCGGGTAACCCAAAAGCGATCGCTGCCTTGATTAAAGTGCTACAGACTAGCCAAGACAACCAAACCCATCAACGAGTGGCAGAGAGCTTGGGGAAAATTGGTAAGGGTAACCGAGAAGCGATCGCGGCTCTAACAAACTTGCTAGAGACTAGCCATGATGAGCAAACATGCTGGCAAGCGGCTTTGAGCCTGGGACAAATTGACCCTAAAAATCCCAACGCTGCAATTGTACGGGGTAAGCGAATTCAATTGGGAAGGCGTCAGGCCATAGCACTCATCATTTATCTGCGCCGACAATCAGAGCAACATTTAGTCATACGTTTGCGGGTACGTCCTACAGGCGATCGAACGTATCTGCCCTCAAAACTCGAGCTTGTCGTCCGGGATAAATGGGGAGAAATTTTTCCTCAAACTCAGCCCATCCTGGCTGGTTATCGCGCTTACTCTATTGAACAACAATTTCGTCTGTTCAGCCGAGAGCATTTCAGCCTTCAAATTATCTGCGGTACAACTAGCACCACGCACTACTTTGTTTGCTAACCGAGTTTACCTATTAATAATGTCCAGACATGAAGAAGTTAGTGGTTTTAAAATTAGGAGCTGGTGACTTCCTCGAACAAGGGTTTCCCGTTACAGTCCAGATGGGAAGAGATGGCGAAAACCACTCCCTACAAATTATCACCAATTTACCTCCAATACCAGAGTTGCCCGACTGCTACGATCGCTGGCATAGATCTTATCGCCAAGTCCTACAGCCTCACCTCAACCTATTTTCTAATGAGTCACCATATCAGTCTTACCAACTGTTAAAGGATTGCCTTAATTACTGGCTTAATTGTGAGTTATTTTCAAAGGCTTGGGAGCAATTACAGGCAAACCTCAATCTCCAAGATGAAATTAGGTTTATTATTGAAACTCCACAATTATCAGGGCGCATCGAAGTAGAAGACTGTTTGCAGCGGCTCCCATGGCATGAAGGAAACTTGTTCCGACAGTATGGGAATTCCGAAGTAGCGTTTAGCCTATCGAATTACTGCGACCCTTTAATCAATTTATCAATTAACGAACAGTCTCAAAAACCCTCAAACCTAGGTGATGATGCGGTCAAGATTTTAGGGATCATAGGCGATAGTACTAACATTGATACCCAAGCGGATTGGCAAGAAATCCAGCATTTACCTAGAGCAGTAGCTATCAGGCTAGAACAGCCCAAATCTGAGGAAATAATTTCCAGGCTTGAGGAAAAAGGTGGATGGGATATTCTATTTTTTACAGGGCATAGTTCTAGCCAAATGTTTGGCAACACAGCAACCCTAGAAATTAATGATACTGAAAGTATAAGAATTGACAAGCTCAAAAAATCCCTGAAAGCAGCAATTAAGAATGGTTTAAAGCTAGCCGTTTTTAACTCCTGCAATGGGTTAGGGTTAGCTAGAGTACTAGCCGAATTGAATATTCCCCAAGTTATGATTATGCGAGAGCTTGTGCCAGATCTAGTTGCACAAGATTTTTTGAAACATTTCCTGCGAACGTTCTCAAAAGGTGAGTCTCTCTATGCTTCAGTGCGAAAAGCACGAGAAAAGCTAAAAAATGATTGGGAACCAAACTATCCAGGAATTGCGGCATTGCCTGTGATTTTCCAGAATCCAGCTACGATACCCATGACTTGGCCTCAGGGCAACCCTAGTGCTAAAGATGAATCTGAGGAAAGCAACCAACTTAAAGCCAAGTCTTCTTTTAAATCGTACTCGCTCCTACTGGCATTTTTGATCGTTTCTACCTTTATTAGTCCTAACTACACTATTGCGCCTGTAGTTATTTATTGGTCTACAGAGATGAAGAATAAGATGCAAAAAAGTAATGATAACACAGAACCAGAAAGGGAAGTGAGGACTAGCTTTTATCAAGTGCCTAGAGTAGCACGCATGAATATCTCTGTCCCTGTTCCTCCTCTCGATCTCGCTTTTGCCTCTCCCTATTTTCAAACCGTTAATTTAGTAGAACCTAAAACTTCTGATGGCGGCTTTCTCTGGAAATTTTTCTTCAGTCTTACCTTGTCCGAAGGTGGCTTCTTTCCTACAATAGGGGATAAGGTTACCGGAACAGCCAATCTTTTGATTGCTCCAAGTAACATCTGGAGTAATTTCACCCCTACTCAAGCATTTTCTACTTCCATAGACGAGCTGTATAGAGGCAATCTAATCGATATTTTTCTGGAAGACATAGTGCCTCATAGGTATATTTTAACTATACCTATGGAGACTAAAAAAGCTAAAACTGAAACAAATAAAATAGTAAATCAATCTGTATATACTTCCTTGTTGATTCCCCAATCAACTGAGGGAATATTTAGCTTAGATCAGGATATTAAACATGAGCAACAGAAGTCACCGCCAGAAAATGGCGAGGAAACCACAAGTTTTGGTAATCATGAGAAACCTAAACCTATTCCTGAACCTAGTTCTAGAATGGGTTTACTGCTCCTGATCTGTTTAGGTGCGCTTGAAATTTTAAATATTCAAAAGAATGGGCAGTTGGTTAAATTGAAATTAAATATAAAATTAAATATAAATTGAGGAAAGCCGATTTCATCAAGTCATACCGTAGTTTGCAAAACCTCCCAAATTTTGTTGGCTACCTCGATCGTCATGGCCTATTCACTCTAAACTGAAAACCTAAAGACTCTCCAGTAATATTTTCAACATAATCTAAAATTTGTTGATGAGCTTCCGGATTTGTTTTCGGATGAATGACAACCTGAACCCTACCATCTGGTAACCAAAACACCAACCGACCATTCCGAGTACAAGCAAAAGTACTGATGCGGTCGAGATCGACCACATAGGTATTTCGCTCGTAAACGAATTTAATCCAATGCTGTGTCATAATCGGTAGGCTGGGGCTAATGCCTTGCTACAGTAGACCAAATCTGAGGTTAACAGGAGAAGGCAAAGCTGGGATGAGAGGTAGCATAAAGTCTGGAATAAGGATGCACCCGATCGCTTAATTGTTGCGAATTATACGACCCAGAGTTCTGCAATACTGTTTCATCCGGCATTCCGCATCCTAAAGTGTCGCATTAGGGAATAGGGAATTCAAGAGTTGCCTATTTTCCGTATTCAGCGTATTCCTTATTACTTATAAATCCTGAAAAATTCCGTAAATACCGATTGTGCCAGTAGCGGTGTGGAATCTGAGTTTTAGCCTCTTTGTCTGAAAATGATAATCAAAATTAGGGAGCGAATACTGATGGTGCGTTACCTTCTCCAAGAGCGCACCCTAAGATATACCTTAATATCCGTTAGGATTGATAGTATCAATTAATCCAAATTGGGCATCGAGCGGCTCGCAAAAACTGTTGACCCCTTTACTCATGACATAGATTACTACTGGCGTTGCCAAGATAGAGGGCAGTAGCGGGGTTGATGCCAGGTAGGCGATCGCACTTGAGAGTGAGCCTTTGAGCAAGTCTTCCCGAAATTCAGCCTGACAAATAACCGCACGGCATTTTTTCGCTAAAGCGTCTAACCATTCGGCATTGTCAGTTTGAGGTTGCTGTCCGGCGCGGATGGCTAAGGCGATCGCAGCATCTTCCAAATCTCCTTCACAATCTTCGATGGTGTCGAGAGCTTCCATCGCTTCGGAGTCATTGGCTAGTTGAGAGCGAAACTGAGCAATTTTTTGGGAGGTAATGATAGTCATTGAGAATTATTCCCATGCGTTCAGAATCGAACACAACTAAGCGGCTACCACTATTGTGCCAAATGAAGACCCTTTCCGTTACTCGGAAAGGGTAATAATATAATGTCCGGTAGCATTAGCTAAGTTGGAAGCCCTCCCATTGATCGGGCTTCCTATGGTTATACGCCCAGTAACAGATCGCCAATTTCCGAACCGCCAAGCTGTCGGGCGATCGCTAGTCGTGCTTCTAGTTTGGCAACGCTAAACTGGTTGCGCAGGTATTCCAAATGAGTCACTGCATTTGCCTTTTGCGCGGTTAGCCGCATCAAAGTATTGAGGGCGTGTTGGTATTCCAAATTTACCTCTAGCAGTTCAAATCGGCGAGCCTTGCGTTGGGAGTCATTTTTTAAGTCTGACTCAAAGGCCACTTTTCTATCGACATTGGTTTCCAGCCGATCGATGGTCATATGTACTGCACTAATCTGAGCATCTAACTCATTAACAGCTTGAGTAGCTTGAGCAATCGCAGCTGGGTACTGACTTAGGTTCATGTTGATCTTCCTACAAAAGAGTATTCGCAACTGGAGATGGGGAAATGAGGAGATGAAGAGATCGCTAACTAATTCTTTAGTTAGTTTCTGTCCTACCTAACTTCCCTCATCCCTCATCCCTCACTAGGCAACCCATTCCGACCTTTGGGGAGTGAGAGCCACTGCTGGCACATCGACGGGAACCTTTTGGGGTTGTGGAGTTGGGGCTTTTTCTAAAACTTGGACTTCAATGTTAACTGCAACTAAATAAGAACCCGTCTCGTCTCCTACCGCCTGGGCAATCAAACTCTCAAAATTTGGACGTTCTGAGGTAATTGGGTCTCGCAGGATACGCTGCTCCCACTCGTACTGGGCATGGGGATTAATACTGAGGATGTAATGCTTAGTCATGGGGCAAAAACCTTGAATCTTCCAGGGCTTGGAGGTCTTAACCGAGTGGAATGTCTTACTCTTCTATTATAGTACATATGTATTATAGTGGTAGGAGAAGAGGGTAGGGCTAATTCATGATCATCAGAAAAAATTCCTGAGCCTTATGTACCAAGTAAAAATTACTCCCCCAACTC
>DNXU01000445.1:8588-31812 GCA_003505715.1 Cyanobacteria bacterium UBA8803
GGGGCGTTTGCGTAAGTCCTAGTCTTAAGTCTTTATAGCTTTGTCCCAGTGGCTGAGAAAGAAGTCGGTTAAGATTACAATGCAAATCTGTGTAAAAAAGCCAAGTCTATGACTGCAACGTCTACTCAGGTCAAACACGAAGTCAAAGACCTTTCCCTCGCCCCCCTTGGTAAACAGCGCATTGAATGGGCTGGGCGGGAAATGCCAGTTCTGCGCCAAATTCAGGAACGTTTTGCTAGCGAAAAACCCTTGGCAGGCATTCGCTTGATTGCCTGTTGCCATGTAACCACAGAGACCGCTCATTTAGCGATCGCCCTCAAAAACGCTGGTGCTGATGCCCTCCTAATTGCCAGCAATCCTCTCTCCACGCAAGATGATGTTGCTGCCTGCTTGGTGGAAGATTACGGGATTCCCGTTTTTGCCATAAAAGGTGAAGATAACGCGACTTATCACCGTCACGTCCAAATTGCCCTCGACCATAAACCCAACATCATCATTGATGATGGCAGCGATGTCACGGCAACTCTGGTTCAAGAACGCCAACATCAGATCCCTGATATTATCGGTACCACGGAAGAGACAACTACTGGGATTGTGCGCCTACGGGCAATGTTCAACGATGGGGTTCTCACCTTCCCGGCCATGAACGTCAATGATGCCGATACCAAGCACTTCTTTGACAACCGTTACGGCACTGGTCAATCTACCCTAGATGGCATTATCCGCGCCACTAACGTTCTACTAGCGGGAAAAACGATCGTTGTGGCCGGATACGGTTGGTGTGGGAAAGGAACCGCCCTGCGGGCACGCGGGATGGGCGCTAACGTTATTGTGACGGAAATTGACCCCGTCAAAGCGATTGAAGCAGTTATGGATGGCTTTCGGGTCATGCCCATGAGCGAAGCAGCACCCCAAGGCGACCTGTTTATAACGGTAACCGGAAACAAGCACGTCATCCGTCAAGAACATTTCGAGGTTATGAAAGACGGGGCAATGGTTTGCAACTCCGGTCACTTCGATATTGAAATTGACCTCAAATCCCTAGCAGCTCAATCTACTGAAGTAAATCAAGCCCGGAACTTCACCCAGCAGTATGTTCTAAAAAACGGGAAATCGATCATCGTATTGGGTGAGGGGCGTCTGATTAACCTGGCAGCAGCGGAAGGCCATCCCAGCGCAGTAATGGATATGAGTTTTGCTAACCAGGCTTTGGCTTGCGAATATCTCGTCAAGAATAAGGGTAAGCTAGCACCAGGCTTGCACTCCATCCCTGTTGAGGTCGATAAAGAAATAGGACGACTGAAGTTGCAGGCCATGGGTATCTCTATTGATACGCTGACAGCAGAGCAAGTTGAGTATATGAACTCTTGGACTTCAGGCACCTAGAGCGGTTAGGGTGGGCAATGCCCGCCCTGGCCGTTTGCAAATTTTCGATGAAGATTACCACTGCCTAATTCCGATCGGCTCTAAAACCTGCTAGAGTTGAGCAAATTTGGCAATGTAGAGGAATTTACTTTGACCAATTTTATGGTAAGACAGGTTTATAAGAAGAATTCTCGTTTAGGCGAGACCAGGGAGTGCCAAAATTTGGGTAATCTCTTCGAGCCAGACCCCTTACGCAAGTTGGGGGCTATTTGTGTTAGCCCTGACGGCGCGACAGCGAGGTAATTGAAAAGGGTGGCATTTTCCTCGGCAGAAGTGGGGAGTTTTTTTGTGAACTTTTCAGTTGCAATTACCCAGAACGAATCCCTAAAAATCTCCCTCTCCAAAAGTCCCTCTCCCTATTCTCAAAATAATGTCCCGACTCTCTGTAGATTTACACCGCTTTTTATTTGAAGAAGAAAGATCGCCAAAAGTCTGTTTAGCAGATGTGCTAGACATAGGCGGAGAACGAATCTTTGGTTTTGTATTTGCCTTACTGGGGTTGATTTTAGCTTTACCCTTTCCAATACCAGGTCATGCGATTCCCATTGGATTCATTATCTTAGTACTGGCCATTCAGCTGATTGTAGGTGCCAAAACTCCTTGGCTGCCGAAAGGGTTGATCCAGAAACCGATACCCCTGGAGACTGTTCAAGGAGTGATGAAGAAGGGCATTCCCTGGTTGGAACGAATTGAAATTTTATCCCGTCCTCGCATGACCTATATCTGTACGGGTTTTACGGGTCGTATCGCGATTGGCATAGCCCTAACCATCATGGCACTTTTTATCATGGTTCCCCTACCTGTCTTCAATACGGTAGCAGGTTTTGGTGTTCTGATTACTGGTCTTGGCCTGCTTGATGACGATGGTGTAATTTGTCTGGCAGGTTTGGTGGTTTGTGGAATTTCTGCTGCGGTTTGTGCTTCCTTACTAATTGGTATTGTCTGGGGTGGTTCTAGTATGCTTGACCTGTTTAAGCATAAACTGGGTCATTAATGGGTACTATTTGGGACGAGTGATTCCAGATGTCGATAAGTATTTGTTGCCGATTGTTGTGGGGATTATTATTATCTCTATTCTGCCCTCCCTTATTCATCTGATTAAAGAAAATCGCTCAAATCAACAGTTCACTGCACAGGATGGCGATTACTCCAGGGATATCAGCCAAGGTCAGAAATCACCTCAATCAAAACCGTAAGTTCATCACCACTGAACCTTTGGGGAAGGGTGGCGAAGGGGGTGAGCAAAAAGCTTGGGATGCGGTTCGCGATGCCTTTGCTACCAGGGACTGTATTGGTTACTGGCGCTATCCCATTTTTTCTAAAGTTGGCAAGTCTCGCAAAGAACCGGACATTCTGATTGCTGACTCTCAGCTTGGTTTAATCGTCATCGAAATCAAATCCGTCATCATTGACCAGATTTTAGCGATCAGAGGTCATCGCTGGGAGTTCCAAAACTATTACACCACTAGCAGCAATCCCTACGAGCAAGCGGAACATCAGCTATTTGCCTTGTTGGGATATTGCGATCGCGAACTAATTCTCCGCCGCCAAGTTACGGGCCGTGCCCTAGTTTGCCTACCCTTGATTACCGAGGAACAATGGTATGAGAGTGGTTTTTTCCAACTCCCCAGTTGTCCCCCAATTATTTTTCAAGACCAACTTGAGGCAATAGAGAGTGGAAAAGGGCAGTTAATCACAGGATCTACAACTACCTGCTCCCTCATCGAGCTGATTGGACAAAGCCCTCCTATTATTAAAGGTGCCCACCTAACAGGGGAACAGTGGCAGTTACTCAAAGCTGTGATCGGCGGTACTCCTGTTTTCCGCAAAAAGGGTTCGGCAGGAACAGGGCAGGGGTTGTTACACCATGGGCATATAAATAAGCAAACTCGTGCCAGTGTTCTTGCCCAAGCGAGGCAGAGCCGATCGGAATTCGATTTACAGCAAGAACATATTGGTAAGGAAATTCCCCCAGGGCCGCAGCGAATTCGGGGAATTGCTGGGTCGGGGAAAACGGTGCTGTTATGTCAGAAAGCGGCTCATATGCACCTGAAGCATCCAGATTGGGATGTTGCCTTGGTATTTTTCAGCCGCAGTTTGTACCCTACGATAATTCACCAGATAGATAAGTGGTTGCGGCGTTTTAGTGGGAATGAGGTGGGGTATGAGGCCAAGAATACAAAATTGCAGGTACTTCACGCTTGGGGAGCTAAAAAGCAACCTGGACTTTACAGTCAGATTTGTAAAGCAGCAGGAGTTAAACGCCTTACCGTTAGCGATACCCAAAGCAAGCAACCCAACGAATCTTTAGCAGAGGTGTGCGCTCAGCTATTACAGGACGCACGGATTCCCCAATTATACGATGCCATATTAATTGATGAAGGTCAAGACCTGATGGTAGACGATCGCCTGAAGATTCAGGGTAAGCAACCTTTCTATTGGATGGCCTATCAAGCCTTACGACCCGTTGACCTCGCTCAACCGGAACAGCGGCGTTTAATCTGGGGGTACGACGAAGCCCAAAGCTTGGAAAGTTTAACTATCCCGAACGCGAGCGAGTTGTTTGGGGAAGACTTGGGGCATTTGGTTACGGGGCAGTATGCGGGTGGGATTAGAAAGAGTGAAATCATGCATTGCTGTTACCGCACTCCCGGCCCTATTCTCACGGCAGCTCATGGCATTGGTATGGGGTTGCTGCGTCAGGGTGGGATGCTGACAGGCATTACCCGTGCCGAAGATTGGCAAGCGATCGGTTATGAGGTAACTGGGCGTTTTACTCCCGGTCAGCAAATTATCCTGAGACGCCCTCCGGAAAACTCCCCCAATCTGATACCGGAACTGTGGGATGGACCGGTGTTGGAGTTTATCGCCTATCGATCCCGTCAGGAAGAATTGACGGCCTTAGCTGACAACATTCTCTACAATCTTCGCCATGATGGACTCAAACCTAGCCGGGAGATTCTGGTGGTGGTTTTAGGCAGTGGTTTCGAGGCGATGCAACTGGAAACGAATGTCGGGGAGTTCTTGATGTCTCAGGGAATTGATATTTACATTCCCAGCACAGTTGACTGCAATATCCTGCAAATCGATAAAGATCGCCGCGATCCGAATCAGTTTTGGTGTGAGGGCGGGGTGACGGTATCGCGCATCCACCGTGCTAAGGGTAATGAGGCGGATATGGTGTACGTGGTGGGGTTGGACAATGTGGCGAAGGATGAGAGCAATCTTCAGTTGCGGAATCAGCTATTTGTAGCCCTGACGCGAGCAAAGGGTTGGGTGAAGTTGAGTGGGGTGGGTGCCTATCCAATGTATGAGGAGATGTGGCGGGTGATGCAGAGTGGGGACAGGTTCGTTTTTACCTTTCGGCATCCGCCGCAGCGGGAGATTAGCGTGACGGATGCTGGAGAAATGCGATCGCGCTATGAAGCTGGGGGCAGAAATTTTCAGAATGCCGATCTGGCAGGGGCGCGGTTAGCTGGGGTGGATTTGCGGGATGCTAATTTAATTGGGGCGATTCTTCGGGGTGCTGATTTACAGAATGCCCGGTTGGATGGAGCTAAGTTAGTCATTGCGGATTTGAGTGGGGCGGATTTGAGTTATGGGAGTTTGCAGAAAGCGAAGTTGGTAGGAGCCAATTTGCAGGAGGCGCGGTTGAGGGGTGCGGATTTGAGTTGGGCGACGTTGGGGAATGCGGATTTAAGGAAGGCTGAGTTGGTTGGTGCGGATTTGAGCGGAGTGAATTTAAGTGGGGCCGATTTGAGTGGAGCCGATTTGAGTGGGGCAAATCTGAGTAAGGCGGATTTAAGTGATGCGAATTTGAGCGGGGCAAAGATGCCGGATGGGAGTGTTAGCGAGTAGTAGAAAACGGGGAACAGACTTATTCAGCAAGCCCTAATTAATCCATCGGTTGTTTTCTGGAGACTTATTCAGCAAGCCCTATATCCCTCTTCTGTCACTCTCGTCAGAGCAAAATCTGAAACCCTTACACAGAAAGATTTCCATAATTTAGCTGAAGGGGTGACGAGTAAGCTGAAGCCTTGCTCAAACAAGCTTTCTACCCCATTGACCTACACAAAAATATCAGCTTATTGACAGGCTTGTTGAGAATGAGTTGTTGAACCCCCCTATTCTTAATAATGATAATCATTGGCGAGGGGTGGGAGGGCGAGGTACACCTCGCCCTCCCAGATTGACTTTTTTGACCTGACCAAAAAAGGGGAATTAGAAATCAGCTTGAATCAGAGCCATAGCCCTCAAACCTCTTTGAAAAAACGTTCGCTTATTCGGTCGAATAATCATTAAATTCTTCACCCAATCGCTACAGGCTTCTAGAGCGGCAATCCACATCTGTCCGTACAAACCTACCCAGAAATTGCTGTAATTGCAATGACGCTGACTACGAATAAATTGTTTTGCTTCCATTCTAAGGTTAGCAGTTGAGATGCACTAAGTTGAGAGTTGAGACAGTTGAGATACAATTCGGGAAGCATTTTTAGATGGGCGGTTTTGTTGAGAACAACGACCGCTCTTTTTTACCACGTTTATCTGTAAACCAAGAGCTGGAAGAAGGCTCATGAAACTAAAAAAGTATGGAGGAAGGGCGAGGTATACCTCCCCCTTCCTCCCCCCTCGGTGGTGATTATCATTATCAATAATCACCCCTGTCCAAAAGCTCATTATCAATAAACCTGTCAATAAGCTGATATCTTTTCATCGGTCGATGGGGTAGAAAGCTGATTTCATTAAGCTTTCAGCTTGCTTGTCACCCCTTGAGCTTTATCTGGCTTGTCAACCCTTCAGATTTCAGACCGTTTGCTCAGTTCCTTTCCAATTTAATTGGACATTCATACTTTGCAATTTCTCTTTCAACCATTCCTCAAACAGATGAGTTTCTAAATCCCGCTTCAGAGAACCTTCTAGGACAGCAGGCAGTAGTTGTTCGACTTTCAGCAAACAATACCGACCCTCAATCTTTATAGGTCCAATAATTTGCCCTAGTTGTGCATTCTCTGTTGCCTTGCGGATGATTTCTGGCATTTGAGAGCGAATGATTGGCCCCATGACACCACCCACTACAGCGTCATCGACCATCGAGTGTTTTTTAGCTAGCTGGGTAAAGTCAGCACCTTGTTGCTCAACTTGTTCTTTTAAGTCTTGAGCAACTTCTGGATGGTCTACGACAATTCGAGAGAGTACAACACGGTCTAAATTATCTTGATTTTGTACAAAGTATTTTTGTACTTTTAACGCTGTAACCTTTTCTTTCAGATTTTCTTGTTTAATCCGAAAACTTACCTGCTGTTTGAAAATCTCATAACTAATTCCATTTATCAATAGCCATTTTTGGAAGCTTTCAGGGCTAGTTAACTGCTGT
The DNA here is from genome assembly GCA_003505715.1 of Cyanobacteria bacterium UBA8803. Lineage (GTDB taxonomy): Bacteria > Cyanobacteriota > Cyanobacteriia > Cyanobacteriales > Coleofasciculaceae > UBA8803. Next base: position 15,388 of record DNXU01000445.1, read on the forward strand.
TGCAAGCGAAATTCAAGGATAAATTGTTCTACAATCTCAGCTTCCGGTTCGGGAATTTCTAAAGCTTGAATTTCGTTTTCTAAAATATACTGCTGGGCAATTTCTAAGATGACCGTTGATAATTTACCAGCCGTGCGGAGATAGCTAAGCGATTGCTCTAAAGATAAACTTACACTGTCGAGTGTTACAAAATTGTTAATGTCCATTGGAAAATATTTACTAATCAGTGTAATTGAATTTGGGGGGCAGGTTGGAATTATTCCTAATTTACCCGCCCCGTATCCATGCTAGCCAACAAGCAATTCGAGCAAGGTGGGATTAGTAGCCACTTTAGCAAGGGAATTGGCGACCCCCTTAAAGTTGCCAGCGCCTACTGCCTCGAAAGCATTAATTAAATCTCCAACACCAGGAACAAGGCGTATACCTTCAAAGAAAGCATCCAAGTACTTGCCCTCTCTTAAGTTAACAGCAGCTTTGGCTAAATGTTTGCCTTCTGCGAATCCAGCAACTTTGAATCCTGTAGAAAGCGCTTTGAGATAATCGCCCCGCTGCAAACTCCACGCCATGTCTACCCAGTCTTTGCCTTGTGAAAATCCAGCTAGCGAGAACCCAGTGGAAATGGCACTAAGGTAATTCTTGTCTTTGACATCCCACGCCATGTTCACCCATTGCTCTACATTTTTGAAGCCGACGGCTGATAACCCTTGAGTGACAGCAGCACGGTCATTGTTAGGATTGCTGTCTTTAAGATTCTGCACCCAAGAACTATTAGCAAACTGTGTACCCGCAACTGAGAGTAATTCATCTGCAACCTTGCTAGTTTGATTATCTTTGAGTGCGATCGCGGACTTAACAAATGCTTGAGATTGACTTGAATTGATGCCTAATTTGTCCAGTCCAGCAACTTCTAGCCCTGCCGTGAGAGCTTTCGTATAATCGCCATCTATTACACCCCAGGCAATGCCCACGAATTTGTCAGCATTGCTGAATCCAGCACCGGACAAACCTGCACCTAAAATACCTTTCCAGTCACCATCTTTCATTGCCCAAGCAACATCTACAAAAGTATTCGCTACCTTATCTTTCACCTCAAGCTCTTTGAGGACATCTTTCAAGGCTGTCTTGTAGTCTTTACTAATAATGCCCCAGCCGACATCTATTAGGATATTGACCACTTTCTCTGGAACAGCAGAACCACCAGGTATTATTTTTAGTACCCCATTAACTCCGCTCTTAACAACCTCTTTCCAATCCCCTTGAACAAGGGCAATTAATCCTTCGATACCATTAACAACAGTACCAACATACGGAATTTTCTTCAAGGCAGCGACGACAGCACCAACGTCTACGCCATCTAGATTGCTCTTAATGTTCTCGCTGATATCCTTTGAAAACTGCTTGACACTCTCGCTCAAGCGATTAAAGAATCCCTTCTTGCGCCGATTTTGTTCCTGCCGTTCGCGCTCTAGCTCTTCTTGTTGCAATCTCTCAAGTGTGGCTACCGCTTCTCGATGCTCTTTCGTTTTTTGCTTTAAATCAGCTTCTGCTTTAGCTAAAGCAGCGTTAGCATCTGCAAGAGCCTTTTCTGCTGCTTTAGAATTTGCTAGTGCGTCTTGATATGCTAGTGCTGCTGCTGCTGCCTCTGCTGCTGCTGCATCGTATGCAGCTTGAGCGTCTGCCAATATCTGATGTGCCTGAGCTTCTGCTGCTGCTAGTGCGGCTTGGGCATCGTCTATAAGTTTTTGTGCCTCTACTTGGGTCTGTGCAAAGACCGCTTCAGCAGACGCAACTATGCGCTGGGCTTCCTCTATAGCTGCTTCCAAAGCTTGTTGGGCAGCTTCAATAGCCTCCTGCGAGGACTGGTCAGCATTTGCTAAAGCTGTCCGGGCATCGTCTATTAATTTCTGTGCCCTTGCTTTTTCGGCTTCTAGTGTATTCTGAGCGTTTGTGACCGCATTCTGGGCGACTGCTTGAGCACCTTCTAGATTGGTTCGAGCTGCGGCAATCATGCCCTTAGCTTGTTGTTCAGCCTCTTGCTTCTTGAGTGCTTCCTCTTGGCGTTGTTTTTCCTTCTCCTCAGCCTCGCGGCGTTTTTCCTCTTCTATCTTTTTCTCTTCCTCAACTTTGCGCTCTGCTTCTTCTTGTTTCTTTTTCTCTTCCGCAGCTTTGCGCTCTGCTTCTTCTTTTCTCCTTTTCGCTTCCGCAGCTTTGCGCTCTGCTTCTGCATGAGCATCATTGGTGATAACAAAAAGCTTTTTGGTAGCTCCCCAAGTTACGCTAACTTTGGCCCATCCACTCCCCTTACTGTAAGTGTGATTTTCCTCCCTAACCTCATATCTGGAATACGCTGGCAGAGGGTGAAGCTTTTTATATTGATCTATCACTAGGTTCGCCGCAGCCTCTGATACTGCATCTTTTGTAACCCATCCTGGCAACCAGCTAGGTAATCCATTCCGAGCATAGGGGATTGAGAAAACCTGTTTCTCGCTCGTAGCTCGCTCTGTAGAAGTTATTTCATCCGAATCTATCCAAGCAGATTTCTCAAGTTTTGCTTCGAGGTCATAGTAGTGGTACAGATTATAGAATTCAGGCCAGTTAACCTCTGGAATATTTTCGTTCTTGAGCGTAGCCTGAACCAAATCAATATTAGGAGGTGTGTAAACTTCTGGTTTTGTTGCCTTCGCCAGATAGACTGCTGCTGAGATGTTTAGCAATCCTAAACCAGTCTCAGCGTCCCAATTAGACGCATTCAGGTCGGTAGCTGTGTGTTTGAGGATATCGATAACCTGGGTGTAGTTCAGGCTTGGATTGGCTGCCCAAATTAGGGATACAGCACCCGTGACTTTGGCAGTTGCCACTGATGTACCAGATGCACCATTGCTGGCAGTCCCTTGTGCTAGGATATCTACGCCTTTGCCGTAGTTGGCATAATCGACTTCTCCATAGCTGGAATAATCTGCTTTCTGCCAGCCTTCAGCAGCCCCAACTATCAGGATATTGTCAAACTCCTTAGTAGCCTGAGCAAGTGCTGACATAGTAGTTCCTTGGTTCCCTGTAGAGGTAGCAACCAGAACATTATTCTGTTGAGCGTAAAGCAAAGCTGCCCGTTCCAGGGAAGTCAATTCGTAGCGAGTAGTAACACTTCCATCCGGATTCGTTTGAGTCAAGTCAAAGCTGAGGTTCACCACAGCATTTAGTTGCCCCGATGCCTTAGCAGCATCCACAAACTCGATCAATGACTGCGCCCAGTCTCCAGAACCAATCGTACGACCTAGCCACAGAGGAGATTTGTCATTAATGCCATCAATTCCAATGCCATTGTTACGAGTGGCGGCAATTACCTCTAACATCTGAGTACCATGTTCATCTCCTTCACCTGGTTGCAACAAGGAATTGCTGTCACCGTCTACCCAATCCTTACCCAGACTGATTCGAGAGGCATTAATGTCAGGATTGTTAACCCGGAAGCCTGAATCAATTAGACCAATGAGGGGTAAACCAATTTTCCGCAAAATATCTGCTGGCGAGGTTTCATACCAGCGATTTTCAGAAGCCAGAATCTTCGCCCAAACATCTATTTCAGCTTGAGAGTCGTCTACCCACTCGCTCCAGGAGTTTTTCAGACCATCGTACTCAGTCCAGGCATCATCTATAATTTGATGACGTTGCAGATCTAGATCCTGATAGTCTTTCCAAGCATTTGCAATGATTGAATTTTTGGAGTTTTGCAGTTGCTCGTACTGACTCCAGTAATCGCCCATAACTTGGCTACGCTGGTTTTCCAGTATTTGATACTCGCTCCAAGCTTGACTCATGAATGCTTCTTTAGAATTCTTAAGAGCATCCAACTGATTCTCAGTATCAGCCAGAACTTGATGACGGTAGGTATCCAGGCTCTGGTACTGGCTCCAAAGACTATTCATTACAGTCTCTTTAGTGCCTTTAAGAGCGTAGTATTCATTCCAGGCATTATCCATACCCTGATCGCGGTATGCAGCTAAGTTGTAGTATTGACTCCAGGTATCACCCATCTCCTGATGACGGTAGGTATCCAGGCTCTGGTACTGATTCCGAAGACTGCTCATGACAGTCTCTTTAGTGCCCTTGAAAGCGTTGTATTGATTCCAAGCATCAGCTATAGCTGTATGTCTGTAGCTATCGAGGGCGCGGTAGTCATCCCAAACATCGTTTCCAAACCCCTTACTATTCAGTTGATTCCAGGTGTAGAGCACCCAGTCATACATGAATTTATCGACATTAGAAACTGTACTGTTTGCGTAGTCAACCCACTGATTCAAGTAATTGCCAGTATTAAATAGGTCGCTCCAGGTATAGTTCGCCCAGTCATACATGAATTGACCATTGTTAGAAACGGTATTTTGTGCGTAGTCAACCCACTCATTTGTGTAGTTACCAGTGCTGGAGAGATTGCTTTCTACATAATCTACCCAATCATTCATGTAGTCTCCAGAATGGGAGACTTTGCCCCAAACGTTGTACACTTGGTCGTACATATCGTTACCAACGTTTGAAAGTTGGTCACTGGCAGCGCTTATCTGAGCATCCGTTGAGTTTTGAATTTGAGAAAGCGTAGTCCAGTGATTGTAGGCTGCGTTGTATAACTCACCATCAACATTGGTAAGTTGGCTTCCTAGTGATTGCAACTGACTATTAAGAGAGTTATCAGTTGCAAAAATAGAAGCTTTAAAGTCGTCAACCTGTTTCTGAATCTCGCTGTCAATGCCAGTTAACACATTTTGAAGATGGCTTAAACTTTGAGTTTCCTGGTTGTTGAGAGTAGTCAACTCTTGGTTAACCTGCTCTAGCCACTTGTCAACTAAGGTTTGAGATGGGCTAGCTTGTTCTGCAACTGGTAGATCTGCTTCATTAGCAACCGAGTTAGTTGGTTCTAGAGAAGCTTCCCCAACAGTGAATTCTGCCTTGACTGAAGGCTGTGCGATCGCTGATGAGTTATCACCTTCAATAGCTGAGTTGTTGTCAGTACTGAATACAGTATTAATCAAATCGTCAGAGACTAATTCTCCTACACTTGGGTTATCCGGAGTCACATAGGGTTTAGCATATTCAATCAACGCTTGACCTAAATCAGTACTGCGCCAATCTTTAGCTGGATTAATCACATCATTTAAACTTGCTGCTGTCCCTATTGCACCTCGTATCTGGAAGATGAAATCGTTGTAATCTTTATCCGACTTGCCATCTAACCGTAAATCTTCCATTACAAAGGTACTGCCATCACCAGTTAGATCGGCAATCTGTCCTACTTGGAAGGCATCATTAGGGTTAGCTGTGGAGAGCGAGAATAAGGGACGCAAAGCACCCCCTACAGATGGGCTGTTAAACACTTGCTGCACCGTACCCTTAGGAACGATCATTAGACCAAACGTATCTCCTGGACGCATTGAAAACATTTTTACGCCCTGATATACACCGGCATTAAAGTCACGCTCCCAGCTAAAAGAGCCATGAAATCTGGCTCCTTCTGTGTGGTCAGAAATCACTACATGACCCAAATCTGAATCACTCAACACTCGTCGCGCTGCTTCTTGGATAAATGCCTCAGAACCTGGTTCAAATGCATCCATCCCCTCTAGGCTGAAGATGGCTAATTCTCCTTGATACCCACCACCATCGAACAGGAAATCAATACCAACTTCTGCTGCCTCGCCTACCGTGAACAAACCAGCATCAAACGCTGAATTAACGTTGACGCCAAGAGAACTTCCTAGCAGTGGATCAATTAAATTTGAGGATGGATGCAACTCTTGAAAAGTCAAATAATTCATGAAGCTAAAGTCAGTTGCTGTGACTTCAACTGGTAAAAGTTCCGGCTCTACAGTTAGACCAATAAAACCGACTGGTTGGGTTGAACCAGTGCTAAGCAACATTAAAGGATCAGTTTGAGCAGTATTGCTTAGGAATTCTTGACTGAGATTCGGTATAAGTGGACTTGTAGTAGAGAACTGTAAGCTTTCCAAACTCTCCATGTTATTTTCCTGAATAAGCTTTTTTTGCCTTTGGTCTGATTTTTCTTAATGAAAGCAAACACCTCAGTCAGTCGCTGAATTTGTTGCCCTTCACTGAAACATAAAAATACAAATTGGCATCAATTCTTGCGATCGCTCTACCGGACTCCAGAATTTCTGAAACCAGTAATGTTGAGGTTTGTAATGCGATGCTCCCCTTTCACCCCAATCAACACAACTGCGCTCACCCCTTATCAAGGCTTGCTATGTGCGATTGCTAAAGCTTAACCGCTTAAGCCCACCTCTGGTAGTCAGTAAAAGTCAGAAGAAGATCGTAAAGAAGTCTTAAAAAAGTCAGAAAAAAGTCATTTCTATGCAAAAATAGTCCTAATGGGTGATGTAAGATAGCTGTAGTGAAACTCAAGATTCTCTTTTCAGCTCAAACTCCAGTAGCCCCTGGCAAATGTTCCGAGACAGGGTACAACCAATATAGAAGGCGATACAATCGCCTCTTCGGGTAGTTCATTGCTTCTCAAAGAAGCACAGCTATCTCCCCTGATGACTTTCCCAATTTCTACTGCTCACAACCAACGTTTAACAATGACGATAGAAGAAGCGCTAGAGCTTGTAGAGCAAGCCCTAGACAAAGGACGCTTAAATAACGTTCAGGAACTTGTATTCCGTCAATCGTGGGAAGGGCAGTCTTACGAAGAAATTGCCAGAACCTCTAGTTATGACCTTGGCTACATCAAAGATGTCGGCTCTAAATTGTGGCGATTACTTTCACAAGTTTTGGGTGAGAAAGTCACGAAACATAGTGTTCAAAAAGTTGTGAAGCGAGCCGCGAAGCAGAGAAATCAGCAATTAGAACAGGAGAGCAGTTGCAGACTTGCTATTACATCTCAACAGGACTGGGGAGAAGCAATTGATGTTTCCATCTTTTATGGACGCAACCAGGAACTCGCGCTACTCGAACAATGGCTTCTACATGATCGCTGCCGACTTGTGGCAATCTTGGGTATGGGCGGCATGGGCAAAACCGCCCTCTCTATAAAGCTAGCAGAACAGGTTCAGCATAAATTTGAGTTTTTGTTATGGCGCTCGCTCTCTTCTGCTCCTCCTTTTGACGAGCTTGCAACCGAGTTAGTTCAGTTTCTCTCCAACCAGCAAGAACTCCAGCTACCTGAGACTTTAGAGGGAAAAACAGCACGCCTGTTGCACTATCTTCGCTCCTCTCCCTGTCTTCTCATCTTGGACAACTTTGAGTCGGTTCTTCAAGGTGGCAGCCAGACTGGACAATACCGCAAAGATTACGAAGGGTATGGACACCTGTTGAAGTCTGTGGGAGAAGTTCGCCACCAAAGTTGTGTTATTTTGACCAGTCGAGAAAAACCGAAGGAGATCGGAATATTAGAAGGGGTAACTTCCCCAGTGCGATCGCTTCAGCTAGAAGGATTAACACCTATAGAAGGACAGCCTATCTTTACAGACAAAGGTTGTTTTAGTTCCGATCGCCAGGATTGGCACGAGATTTTTGAACACTACGCAGGCAATCCACTGGCATTGAAAATGGTTGCCTCAGGGGTACAAGAACTATTTGATGGGGATGTAGAGGAGTTACTTCCGTATTTAAGGCAGGGGAAGGCTGGGTTTGCAGACATCAACGAACTGCTAGAGCGACAGTTCCATCGCTTGTCAGAAGCAGAGCAACAAGTGATGAACTGGTTAGCCGTGAATCGAGAGCCAGTTTCACTGCCAGAACTAGAAACCGATGTCGTATCAGAGGCAATTACCAAGCAACTACTAGGAGCATTGCGATCGCTAACTCAGCGCTCTTTAGTAGAATGCAGTGAGAAACGCTGGTCATTGCAACCGGTGATTATGGAGTATGTAACGACCCGCTTAGTCACCGCCATCTTTGAGGATATTATCGACCAGCGACAGGAATTTTTGAGAGATTACGCTTTAATTAAAGCTCAGAGTAAGGACTATATTAGGCAAACACAGATTCGTCTCATCCTACAACCAGTCATCGACAGGTTGTTGCTATCCCTAGGCAGCTACAACAAAATTCAACAGCAGCTAAAAGCAATTATCAGCCAGTTGAGAGCAGAAGCTCCGCTTCAACCTGGATATGTCGGAGGTAATATTCTTAATCTGCTGGTGCAAATGCAAATTGACTTGAGTGGTTATGATTTCTCCTACTTAACCATCTGTCAGGCATATCTGCAAGATGCCAATTTATATGATGTCAATTTTGCTCATTGCCATTTTTCTCAATCTGTGTTTACCCAATCTTTCGGCGGAGTTTTGGCGATCGCTTTTAGTCCTGATGGTCAACTTTTCGCAACAGGCAACGCCAATTGTGAAATTCATCTGTGGCGAGTGAGTGATCGCCAGCGCTTGCTTACTTTGCAAGGACACAGTGGTTGGGTTCGCAAGGTTGCCTTTAATCCAGACGGTCAAACCCTTGCCAGTGCTAGTGAAGATGGAACAATTAAGCTTTGGAATTTACCGGATGGGGAATACCAATCTACGCTGTGCAAATATACCGATACCCTATATGGAGTTACGTTCAGTCCCGATGGACAGTTACTCGCCAATGGCAGTAACGATTGCAAGATTAGGATTTGGAGCGCGGTTAATAGTGATTGCTTGCAAGTTCTAGAAGGGCATACGGGTGGGATACTATGTGTTCATTTCAGTCCTGATGGAAAGTACCTCGCCAGCAGCGGCTTCGACAATACTATCCGAATTTGGGACTTGCAGACAGCAGAGTGTTTACAAACAATCACAGCCCACAACAATTGGGTAGGATCGGTTCAGTTCAGTCCTGATGGAGAGCAACTACTCAGCGCTAGCTGCGATCGCACAATCAGAATTTGGCGTTTTTCAGATGGGAAATGTCTTGGTGTCCTCAAGGGACATACCCAATGGGTCTGGAAAGCGTTTTGGAGTCCTGATGGTAGACGAGTTGCCAGTTGTTCAGAAGACCAAACGATTAGAATTTGGGATGTCCAAACTTGTACCTGTCTCCATACCCTGCAAGGACACAGCAGTAGAGTTTGGGGTATATGCTTCAGTCCCGACGGTCAAACCTTAGCCAGTTGCAGTGAAGACCAAACCATCCGGTTATGGCAAGTCAGTAACGGTCAGTGTGTTGCTAATATTCAGGGTTATACCAATTGGGTTAAGACAGTTGCTTTCAGTCCGAATAGTCAGGCGATAGCGAAGCGCTGCTGCGATAGCGAAGCGGTTCTGAAAGAGCGAGCGCAGATCGCTACTGGACACAAAGACCGAACTCTACGAATCTGGGATGCGAGTAGTGGCAAGTGTCTTCGGGAACTAAAGGCACACAATAAAGGTCTACCAGCAATCGCTTTTCATCCCAATGGTGAAATTATTGCCAGCAGTAGTGAGGATACAACTATCAAAATCTGGAACCTCAGTGATGGTAAGTGCATTCATGCCCTTAAGGAACATACCAATGAGGTCTGGTCACTCAACTTCAGTCCTGATGGCAGGACTCTCGCCAGCAGTAGTTTTGACCAAATCATCAAGCTTTGGGATGTGGGTACTGGTGAGTGCCTGCAAACACTAGAGGGACATTGCGATCGCGTAGGGGTAGTCAGATTCAATCCTCAAGGAACCCTTTTGGCGAGTGGTAGTGAAGACTATACCATTAAACTCTGGGATATACGTCATGGTCAGTGCATCAAAACATTGAAGGAACACACAGCTAGAGTCGGAGCGATCGCTTTTAATCCAGATGGTCAGTTGCTTGCGAGTGCCAGTTCGGATCGAACACTCAAAATTTGGGACGTTACAGCAGGCAAGTGTATTCGCACCCTAGAGGGACATACAGGTTGGGTAATGTCAGTAGCTTTTTACCCAGATGGGCAAAAGATTGCCAGTGGTAGCTGTGACCAAACGATAAAAATCTGGGATATTTTCGAGGGAATTTGCCTGAATACCTTGAAAGGGCATACCAATTGGATTTGGACAGTTGCCCTGAGTCCTGATGGTTTAACGCTTGCCTCCGCTAGTGAAGATGAAACGATTAAGATTTGGAGTACACAAACAGAGACTTGTTTAGCAACACTGAGAGCTAGAAGACCTTATGAGGGAATGAGAGTTGCAGGCGCTACAGGTTTGACTCCAGCTCAGAAAGCAATGCTAACCATCTTAGGCGCAGTTGAAGAGTTCTAAATGCAAATAACCCCTTGTTGCTCTGCTATTAAGGCATCGGCTTGATTTGCGCCTGTTAGCAATAAGATTTTCAACTACTTCTGACCTTGATCAGACTTTAATCTGACCTTTTCCGACTCTCAATCTTTGTACGTAGTAGCTAAGTTGATATTGACAATGGAGGTTCGCTCCAAGTATGCTTCGGTAACTGAATTTTCAAGCGAGGCAGTTTGACCAGCTTGAAGCAGGGGAAAATACATTCTCCTCTCATTGTGCGGAAACATACAGCAGTCATGAAGTCATGACCGAACTGCTTGAAAAAGCGATCGCAAAACTAAAAACCTTACCTCCAAGTGAGCAAGATGCGATCGCGGCAATGATTCTGGAAGAACTTGAAGATGAGATCCGGTAGGATGCAGCATTTGCACATTCCTAGGATGCCCTTGCTAAACTTGCAGCCGAAGCAAGAGCAGAGTAACGCGCAGGTAAAACTCAAGAACTTGATCCAGAAACAATGATAGAGGTGCAGCTACCAAATTTACACGGCAAAGTTCAGTAAGCGATACTTAGAGTAGTCTTTTTTAGATACGGTAGGTATGACTGAACTGCTTGAACGAGCGATCGCAAAACTAAAAACCTTACCTGCCAGTGAGCAGGATGCGATCGCGGCAATGATTCTAGAAGAACTTGAAGATGAACTCCGGTGGGATGCAGCATTTGCACGTTCCCATGATATCCTTGCTAAACTTGCAGCCGAAGCAAGAGCAGAGTACCGTGCAGGTAAAACTCAAGAGCTCGATCCAGAAACATTGTGAAGTCACGCACAACCGCTCAGTTCCGTAAAGCCTTCGCTAACTTACCGGAGCAGGTTCAGGCACAAACTCGCGAGGCATACCGCCAATTTAAGGAAGACCCATGGCATCCAAGCTTGCGTTTTAAGCAAGTGCATCCGGAGTTACCCATTTACTCGGCTAGAATCAGCCGAAGTTATCGAGCAGTTGGTGAGCGAGATGGAGATGCCATCGTTTGGTTTTGGGTTGGCTCACACACAGACTATGACAAGTTGCTATCTCAGTTGTAGCGGTGCGGTCTAATGAGGTAAGTTGCCGAAGTAACTTAACTCTGATTAGCAGAAGGATATGCAACACTCCTGATGTAGCGTGGAGCAATGAAACAGGAAGTATTGTGAACTACTCAATGGATCGCTGATGAGCGATTGCCTACAGCACCAGCGAAGCTGATCGCATAAACCACTCCTTCCGGATGGGTAAATGGTATGGGTGTATCTATTTTACATTGTGTTAGATGACCAACAAGTAATTTTTAGATACTTTTACAATGACTAATACGCACACCCCAAGCCATCATCATATTCCCAAATCAGTTATTAAAACGAGCCGCGAAGAACTGGATATTCCAGAGCTTCAAATTCACCGACAGGAGAATAAGAACACACAATCTGTTCCTGTCGATAAGCTGCCAGAAGATTTACAGGGCTATGCTTTCATTGTTGGAGCTTTATTTCAAGCTGAGGATCGACCGCAAGAAGACGGAACGCTACTGTATACAGGCGATGGCATGATCTATCGCCTGGGTTTTGAGGATGGCCAAGCAACACTAAAAACGAGAATTGCTAAAACCCCTTGTTACTACGCAGATTTACCAACGCAATTATATTTAGCAGAAAAGGCAATAGAACCTAAAGCACAGTTCGCTCAAGAAAATCGGATTTTCTCTTATTTTAGTGGATTTAGGAATGGAGGTCAGAGTCGATATAGCATTATTTTAGGTGGCAGAAATCAGTTAAATACTGCCTTTTTACAAACCAGAGACTACTTATTAGTTACAATTGATGCAGGCCGTCCTTATATCGTCGATCCCGATACCTTAGAACTCATAGAACCCATAGGTTCTACCAGCCAGTGGAAAGGAATTTTCCCTGTGATTGCTAAAGTTTTCCGAAATAATATATTTGATATCTATGTTAATTCGGCACATCCGGTTGCTGACCTGAGTCATTCAGAGGAACGCCCCGATGAAATTTTTACCACAAATTACTCTACGGGCTATAACGGAAAATATAAAGAGCCTGTTAATCGAATCTTAGATAGTCTCAGTGTAAAACTAAAAATACTATTTAAAGATAAAAAAATTGGGCAGGAAGACTTTGGGCGTTTTACCGATTTGATTCGCTATCAATTTGGCGACAAAGAAGCAGGTATAGAGCCAAAAATGAAGTCTTGGCGAATGATGTTGCCCGATGGCAAGCCCATTTTGGTCGAACAATCACTTCATCAAATAGCGTTGACAGAAAAGTATTTAATTCTGTCTGATATTAACTTCAGGATGGAGTTCTCTCAAATCTTTTCCCCCTTCATCTTTGGTTTTCTGCGATTACCCCTATTTAGAAAAAAGGTATTTGATTGCTTAGGTGCTTGGATTTACGCAGTCTTTCTCAGCCAATGCAAACCCCTGCCTTTTGGAACTTTGTATATTGTCAAACGAGAAGATTTAATGCAAGATCCTGATGCAACAGAAGTTACAGCTAAGAAGGTTATTATTCCGATTGAAATTTCTCATTTTGCCGCAGATTATGCGAATCCAAATAACCAAATCACGATTCATATCGGTCATAGTAATGGTTGGGATGTAACCGAGGGAATTACTCGCTATGACAAACCTGTCCCTGGAAAATCACTGCGGCATGATTTGGAAGGCATGATGTCGGGTACGACAGATTTAGGTTGTCTCGGACGGTATGTTATTGATGGGGAAACAGGAGAAATCGAAAGTACCGAATTACTTCACGACCCTGAATCAACTTGGTCACTGTCAGTTTACACTCATCGAGACCTTAGCCGCGACTGCAAACAGTCATCCTCCCGAACGATCAAAAATATTTATTGGATGTCTTGGGGATTCACTTGGGAGTTAATTCCTCAACGGATTTACGAGGCTTACAAAGCCGATAAAAATCGGGTTGTGGCTATTGAAAAGTTGTCAGATTACGAACACGAACCCGTAACCTTACTCCGTCTCGACACAGAAACGATGGAAATTGTAGACCGTTTCCATTTTCCCGATCGCCATTTTGCTTGCTCACCCCAGTTTATTCCCAGTTCTCAGCCTTGCCCAGAAGGAAAAGATGAGTCAACGCATGGTTATATAGTTTGTATTGTTCTGGCAGACGATCCAGTTCAGCCAGATAAATCTAGAGACGAGTTTTGGATTTTTCACGCGGATGACTTCAACAACAAACCGATCTATCGTTTAAGCGCCCCTTCCAATGAGAAACCTCTGAATCTGGCGCTAAGCCTGCACTCAACTTGGCTTCGCGATCTTTATCAAGGACAACAGTACTCGGAGGATGAGCGACGCCAAAAACGAGAGGCTTCCATCAAGCTCGACTATGACTATTTGCTGAAAGAGAAATCCCCAACGATTCAGAACTTATTTCACAATATTGTCTATCCTCACTTTATTAATCAAACCTTAGAAGATAAATTCGAGGAGATTTTGAAATCCCAAACTGAGTCCTAGAAATCATACAATCTCTGAGAAGAGCTTGCCGTACTCTTCATACCTCCCTGATTGCTACCGGACATGATATAAGTCCTTTCCCTCTCCCTGAACTATCAAACCGTCATGACAATCTTACCGACAGCATGACCCTCTTCGCTGTATGCATGAGCTGCTCTTGCTTCTGATAGTGGATAAGTGCGATCAATAACTGAGCGCATCTTACCCGCTTCAATCAGACTATTGAGATAAGCCAGATCATTACCTCTTGCTTTAGCAATAACCAACTTTACTTTTTGTCCAGGGATTATACTTGTAAGCATCCCCTCCAGCAAATTACGAGGGCTGGGTAAAGTTGTAACGTAAACACCTTGAGGTTGCAAAATCGCCCGACAGCGAGAAAAAACTTGGTTGGCAACCGCATCAAGAATAATATCGTATTTAACTGTATCTTTGGTAAAGTCTTGCTGAGTATAATCGATAACGCGATCTACGCCCAAACCGATAACTAACTCAACATTTCTCGTACTACAAACTGCCGTCACTTCAGTTGCCAATGCCTTGGCAATTTGAACGGCATAGGTTCCCACACCTCCCGATCCACCATTAATTAGCACTTTTTGCCCCTTTTCGATATTGCCCAAGTCTCGCAAAGATTGCAAAGCAGTCAGAGCTGCCACGGGAATAGCGGCAGCTTGTTCGTAAGTCATATTGCTTGGTTTCAAGGCAACCGCTGATGCGGCAACAGCTGCATATTCTGCGTAAGCACCTCCAGGTACTTTACCAATGTAGGCATAGATGGCATCTCCTACTTTGAACCCTGTTACTTTGTTACCAACTTCTACAACTTCTCCGGAAATGTCCATACCTAAGACCATGGGGAACTTATTACCCGTCAAAGGTTTAAGCATTCCCTTCCTAATTTTCCAATCTACGGGATTGACACTGGTAGCACGAACTTTTATGAGTAGCTGGTCACTTGTAATTTGAGGCGTCTCGATATTGGAGTATTCTAAGACTTCAGTAGAACCATACTGATTGATAATAACGGCTTTCATAAATACCACTGGTTATTAACGCACATCTATTCAATTCACACCTTCCAATAACGTCTCTACCTGACCATCCGGACTCAGCACTACCCGAATTCTGGGCTTAGCTCCTCCCTCTATCGGCGAAACAAACTGCTTGCCGACTAGGGGAATATTCGTGCGGTCGATGTAAGTTTGCGCTGCCTGTCCTAGGGGCAAAATTCTTTCAATTGAACCATCAGAATTTAGCCATACACTATACTCCAGCTTGCTAGTCAAGTCTGCCGGAGGCTGCCATCGCTGCTGGAGATAGTTTCTGGCCTCAGCAACCTGAGGGATAATATCAAACAGTCTACCCCTAGCACCATCATTAGCTGCCGCAGAATCTGCTGAAGTTAAATTCTCTGGAGAAGAGGCACCGCGAGTAGCAGCGGGGGGAGCCACCTCAGCTGTGACATCGGGTGAAGATGGCCTCCTTTTAAGACTAGGCCCAGGCGGCAGTGCTGGTGCCTCTGCTGGGACTTTGCCTACACTTGTCTGCGTTGGAGCCGTATTAGCTCCAGAGGAAGCTCCCACCGGATCGCCAGGGATCGGAGGGGGAACAGGACGAGTAGCTACTCGAGGAGGCGCTGGCACCTTTGGTGCAGACTGGCGAGCAGGACGCTGCGCTGTACCAGGGTCGATGGAGATGGTCGAGCGTTGAGGTGCAGCATTCGAGCCTTGAGCCACTGGTGGCGCATTATTGGTAGGAGCAGTGGGAGCTTTTACTGGCCCTGGTGGTGACAAGGTTGGTGCTGGAGATAGAGCAACTGGCACCGTTGGTGTGGGGATGGGAGAAGGAGGGGGCGGTACTAGCGTAGTTGGTGTAGGCGGCACCTGAGCAGTGTTCGGTGCCAGTCCAGTTTGGTTAGCTGGTGCGCCTGCTATTGGTGCCGCAGCTTGCTGGTTAGATTGAGACTGGTTGCGTAATTTTACCCCAGCTGAGGTTACCCCTACGGCTAACACCACAGCCGCTGCGGCCCAAGTCCAGGCAGGTGGAGCCTTCTTAGTTCGGGAGCGGTTGAGGTTGGGTAATGCTATAACTTCAGCAGTATATTCATCCAACGCCGTTGCTAAGTCGAACAATTGCAGGGAACTCAAATTCACAACCTGTCCAGATTCTTCGTTAGCCAACAGACCGAGAAACAGTTGATGAGCCACTAAACCTTTCGGTTTCAGATAAATTCCGTCTGGAAGCTTTTGGGGTTTAGCATCTGCCTCAATACTAGCATCCGATGGTTCTGGTGCATTCTCAGATAAAGGAGGCATAACTGACTGGGAGTACTTGACCCCAGACAAGCTTAAAGGTAAATTACCATCCTCTACTACCGCCGAGCTATCACTAACAGCGTTTGGCATAGCTAGCGCCAGTGGTGCTGGGGATGAATTCAAAAAGTCCTGGACGTAATTAGTAACCGCATCACACAAACTATCGAGAGCGTTGCGATCGCCTCTAATAGTAATCCGTTTATCGTCTGTATGTCGTGGGTCATCAAACCGTAGCTCAAAGCGCAAATCCTTGAATAAGGTTTGTCCCACCCACTGAGATAGGGGTGAGGTTTTGGCAACAATTTCCAGAGTACAGGTAGGCGGAGTGTAGCGTCGTATAGCTGAAGTAGACAAAGGCATAGTCAAGAGGTTGTTTGTTGATTGTTGTTTGT
>DNXU01000445.1:31974-42157 GCA_003505715.1 Cyanobacteria bacterium UBA8803
TGTTTGTTGTTTGTTGGTTGTTGCTTGTTGGTTGTTGCTTGTTGTTTGTTTGTTGGTGTTGATTTTTAATTCTTAATTCTTAAATTTTTGATTATTATTAATTAGCTGTTCTCCAACAACAAACAACCAACAACAAACAACCAACAACCAATAACTAAGACGCTCGACCCAGTAAGGCTAGCCAGAGTCGTCGGTGGCCGTTGGGTCCGCTATAGAAGAGTAGATCGATCAGTAGTTTCAGAGCGAGCTGGTTTAATAAATCCGTTGATACATTTGCTCCTTCCTCCATACGCTCCTGGTAAGTGTTGCTGAACGTGTCAAGGTAATCGCCTAACAAAGCTGTGCGATGGGGTTCGGTATTTTGTTCTGCCATTTGTTCCAACAGAGCTACCGCACGGCGGATTAGCTCCTGATACTGTTTAGCCAGGTGGCAGACAATCAGAACCAGCGCTCGCGCCTCTTCCACATCCAGTTTTTTACGCCCTCCCGAACTTTTGCGTAGGGGATTAGACTGACGCAAACGCCACAATGCCACCCTGTCGGATACCACCGCCTCTAACTTCAAGTCAGCAGCGGCTTGAAGCATAGCCTCAGAACCGATACCTGCTAAAGCTTCTAGTCCCAGCAATACCAAATCCAACTGGGTTTTGATATTATCCAGCTGCATTGGGTCTGGTGCTGGGCCTGGAGGCAAATCCTCCCAAGAGCGAGTCGATGTGGGCGTCTTTACGGTAGAGCGCATAACTTTAGAGTAAAGAATTTATCGTGTTAGCTGCGTGCAGTTACCAATCTTGAAACACGACTACACAAGTTTAAAGCAAGTTTCCTTTCAGCAAAATTAGTGATTGGTGATTGGTAATTGGTAATTGGTGATTGGTAATTGGTAATTGGTGATTGGTAATTGGTAATTGGCTCCCCTATTGTCTATCACCCATCACCCATCACCCATCACCCATCACCCATCACCCATTACCCTTATTTCAAGTAAGCAATTGTGACTCCGGCTCCTCCTTCGGCTTGTGCGGCTAGTTCAAAACGGTCAATTAAAGGATGCCGTGCTAAGAAGGTATGGATTCCTTCTCGCAGTCGGCCTGTGCCTTTACCGTGAACAATCCAGAGTACTCCATAATCTGTAGCTTGGGAAATGGCTTGCTCTAACTCGAACTCGGCATCAGCGACGCGAGAACCTCGTAGGTCAATCGTGTTTTGAGAGGTGCGAATTAGGGGTGTGCTAGATGGAGCTGCTGCTGGGGTAGGTGTTGGTGCGGGTTTGGCTTTGACGGGCATCTCAGGTTTTTGACCGTCTAAGGATTCTACATCAGCTAGGGATACGGTCATCTTCATTAACCCAAAGCGTACCGTTAGCTCCCCGTCCTGATCGGGAGCAGTCAGTACTTCAGCGGTTTGATTGAGTCGGGGAATGCGGATGCGATCGCCTACTTGCGGTCGAAATCCTGGTTTGGGTTTGGGCGGTGCTGTGGCAGGAAGATGCCGTTGACCAATTTCCTTGAGAGCTTCTGTGGCTTTTTGGGCATTTTGAGCGCTTTGGGGCCCTTGCTGCAACTGCCGAATTACTTGGGCAATTTCGGTTTTGGCTTGGGCGATCGCATCCTGCACCGCTCGTTCCTGAGATAGCTTCAACTCCTGTTCCCGTTCCTGTAAGAGTCTGGTTTTATCTGAGAGTTCTTGGTGTAGGCGTTCAGTTTGTCGGAGTAGTTGAGTGGCTTCTTGGGCCTTGGTTTCTTGACGGCGTCGTTGAGCTTCTAGGCCGGAAATTACTTGGTTCACTTCTTCTGAAACACCGCCCACTAGAGTTTGTGCCTGCTCAACCACCTCTGGCTTTAAACCTAAGCGTCGGGCAATGGTTAAAGCGTTAGAGCGACCGGGTATTCCCCACAACAGCCGATAAGTAGGTGAGAGCGTTACATCATTAAACTCAACGGAAGCATTCTCAAACCGCTCGTCTTGATATTTTAGAGCCTTGAGTTCGCCGTAGTGAGTGGTAGCTACCGTCAGCTGGGCATGGTCAGCTAGGTATTTTAACAGTGCGATCGCTAAAGCACTCCCTTCTGCTGGGTCAGTTCCCGCACCTACTTCATCAAGTAAGACTAGAGAGGGACTAGGAGAAGATTTTTCACTACTTTCTAATTGAGCTGAATTTGAAGGAACAGACATGGATTCTTCTCCACTTTCCATTCCCCATTCCTCACTCCTCAAAGCCTCCAGAATCCTACTAATCCGACGGATGTGACCGGAAAAAGTTGATAAACTCTGCTCTAGGGATTGCTCGTCGCCAATATCCGCTAGTACTCGGTCGAACCAAGGCAGTTCTACAGGTTCTCTGGCAGGGACAAATAAACCAGCCTTTGCCATTAATGCGGCTAAACCGAGGGTTTTTAAGGTTACCGTTTTCCCGCCAGTATTTGGTCCGGTAATAGCGACAACCCTAATATAGGGCTGAATCTGGACATTAATAGGAACCACGGGTGCCCCCTCTTCGTGCTGGTGCTGCCAGACGAGCAGGGGATGGCGCAGTTCTCGCAAGGTAATGGCTTCTCCTTCGTGACGGTCAATAAATCTGGGAGAATTAGCTTCCAGCCACAAGCTATACCGGGCTTTGGCAGTGGCTAAATCTAGGAGAGTGGCGACGGCTAACAAGTGTTCCAAGTCAGGCTTAACGGCAGCGACTTGTGCCGTTAAGGCGCGGCGTACCGCTTCTGATTCAGCTTGTTCTTGACGCTGCTGGGTTCTGAGTTGATTGCCCAAGCTGACGATCGCATTCGGTTCTATATATAATGTGGCACCGCTACTGGAAGCATCGTGAACGATACCGGGGATCGCGTCTTTCTGGGGTGCTTTGACGGGGATGACAAAGCGATCGCTGCGTTGGGTAATTAAAAGTTCCTGCACGGCACCGCTTTGACGCTGCAAGATACCTTGGAGGATTTGATAAATGCGGTCTCGTAACAATTTCATCTGGGTACGGATGCCTGCTAGTTTGGGACTGGCACGATCCGTTACATCACCCCGGTCATCAATGCAGCGGTGAATTTCTTGCTCAATTTCGGGATAAGTTCTGACCTCAGCCACCATTTCGGTGAGAACCGGAACGTCTTCCTGGTCATCAATCAGGCGGCGCAAACGCCTGACACCTGCTAGGGTTGTCGCGATCGCCAATAGTTCGTCGCCCGCTAAAATTCCTTGCAGTTGTGCCCGTTCTAAAGACTCGCCGATATCCTGAATGCCTTCAAAGGTCAATCCTGCGGTCAACCGATTTTCTAACTGGTAGACTTCTTTGGTTTGAGCTAGTAGCTGTAGGCTCTCTTGCTGAGTTGCTGGGGGATAGAGATGACGTGCTGCAACTGCCCCTAGCTTGGTGGCGGCAAAAGTAGCTAGGTGCTGGCACAGGCGCGGCCATTCTAGTAGTTCTAGGGTTTCTGATTGAATCAAGGCTTAAATGTCACAGCTTCTCCTACTTTGATTATGAGGCACTTTTCCTGAAGAGAGCGAGGAGGAGTAATTCCTACTGAGCAGGGAGTTTAACTAAACAGCTGTTGATTACCCAACCTCTCTCCTCCCTAGGGTCAAGAGGAGCCGCACAGTAAAAGGATACAATCTCCTCAATTTTGTCGATTTCTGCGGCTTGGCAGTCCTTGAATAGAGCTTCTAACGCCTCCCTGTCTTTATTGGTCAGGGGTATTCTCAGAGTTCCGGCATCGCTAGGTATGTTCGTCATGGTTTAACGCTTTTGCTATCTGTAAAGGTCATTAATTACTACAAATTATTACGAAAACTTTACAAAAAACATCCGTTACTGTACTGAGACTTAGTATTAAGTAAATCTGCCTAAGAAAGTAGATCTTCGTAATCCGCATCATTAAGGGCAAATATACATAAATATTTAAACTATTAATGAATATTTACAGCGTATAATCAGAGGTTTGACCAGGTTGTGCAGATACTTCTGAAGTAGAGTTGTCTGGATAACGGACTCTAGGTAAAGCCAGTAATTGGAAGGTAAAAGGGTGTGAAATGGAACAACTGGTATTTAAGTCAAATCAGGTTGGCGAAAAGAATGGCAAATTAAGGCCAGTTGTTAAACCTAACGGTCACTCGGCTTTGTCTAGGAACTTTACCTATAGTCTGATTCATGCGAGTCCCGGACGGCTCCGTTTGAGAGTGCCTAGGATTCGTAGCGATCCTGAATATGCTCGACGGCTCACAGCCTTGCTGGAATTGGATGCTCAGTTCACAGCTGTACGAGTTAACTGTGCAGCAGGTTGCGTTGTCATTAGCTATGCCCCTAGCTGGGAAACAGAGGCTCAGATCGGCTCAAGACTGGCCGAGCTGATGCAACAAGCCTGCGATCCCAACGTCCCTATCCCCCATACCCAAGCAGAAACCTCGAACTCATGGTCAGGGCTGAGATTGCCCGTACTAGCGACGGCTGTGGCTCTTCTGGGCGGTTCCTTGGGTTTATTATCTATTCCAGTAACCCTTATACGGGGAACCATTGCCCTGGCAGCCTTGCCAGTAGCCAAACGAGCCTGGGAAGGTATCATCGAGCAACGCCGACTAAATACGGATTTTCTGGATCTGACGGCCATTGTCATAACCACGCTGCAAGGGAACTTTCTCGCCCCCTCAATCATGATCGATCTGATCGAACTGGGGGAAGCCATTCGGGACAAAACCGCTCGCTCCTCTCAAAACCAAGCGCTCGATCTCCTCAGTTGCCTGGGACAGTGGGTGTGGATCGAGCGCGATGGCCAGAAGCTGCAAGTTACCATTGAGCAAGTGGTGGTAGGGGATACTGTCATTGTTTACCCCGGCGAACAGATCCCGGTAGATGGCTCCATAATTAAAGGTCAAGCCCTGATCGACGAGCAAAAACTCACAGGTGAGTCTATGCCTGTGGTGCGTAGCGAAGGGCAAACCGTTTATGCTTCAACTCTGGCGCGGGAGGGACAACTTTATCTGCGGGCGGAACGTGTGGGTGCAGATACCCGCGCTGGGTGTACGATCCAACTTATCCAAAATGCTCCCGTCCACGATACTCGCATTGAAAACTATGCCGCTAAGATAGCTGACCGAGCAGTTGTACCTACCCTGCTCCTCGGCGGCGCTGTCTTTGCTTTGACTCGCAGTGCTGCTCGTGCTGCCTCTGTACTAACCATTGACTTCGCTACAGGTATCCGAGTTTCCGTACCGACGACGGTTCTAGCCTCAATGATCCAGGCAGCACGATGCGGCATCCTGATCCGCAGCGGGCGAGCTTTAGAAAAATTAGCCCAAGTTGATGCAATTGTTTTGGATAAGACGGGGACTCTGACTCAAGGAGAGGTGACGATCGCTGATATTAAAACAGTAGGAGAGTTGGTGCCAGCAGCGAGGGTGATAGAAATTGCGGCTGCTGCCGAGCAACGGATCGCTCACCCAGTAGCTGAGGCGATTATGCGCTACGCCCGAAAGCAACAGATAACAATTCTGCCGCGTGGGGAGTGGAATTATCAAGTCGGGTTTGGTATCCAGGCACAGATTGATGGGGAGACAATCTTAGTCGGTAGCGATCGCTTCTTACTCAAGGAAGGAATTAGTCTAGAGCAACTCTATGACATCCATCCCGATCTGAAGACAACCGGATATCCGACGATCTACATAGCCAGCAACAGCCAAATTCAAGGCGCAATTCAGTATACCGACCCCTTACGCCCAGAAAGTCGGGAGGTCATCAGTACGCTAGGGCAAACTATGGGTGCTGAAATTCATATGTTAACTGGCGATAATCGGCAGCGAGCGCATACCGTAGCTAGAGAGCTAGATATCCCGCCCGCTCACGTTCACGCCGAAGCGTTCCCCGAATACAAAGCCGAAGTGGTGCAGCGGTTGCATGAGGCAGGAAAAACTGTCGCCTTCGTGGGAGATGGCATTAATGACTCCGCAGCTCTAGCCTATGCTGATGTTTCGGTCTCCTTCCGAGACGGTTCCGATATTGCCCGCGAGACTGCTGATGTAGTGCTGATGAAGAATGACCTATGCGGTTTAGTGGAAGCGATCGCGATCGCTCGTCATGCCCAGCAACTCATCCGTCAGAATACAGGCATTGTTGCGGTTCCCAACCTTTCCGGATTAGTTTTAGCTGGTTCAGTCGGTCTTAACCCCATGGCTGCTACTTTAATCAACAACGGTTCGAGCGTTATTGCCGGACTGAATGGATTACGACCAATACTCGGGTTCCCTTCTTTGATGAAGGATGAGCAGAACTAATGGTTCTTAATAGAATAATAATGTTTTTATTTACTAAAAATGCCAAGAAGGTTCTATAATGAATAGAGTGGTTAACCAAACCTTAACCTTTACCCTGCACTTTACTGAGGTTATAGATAGATAAATGGTTGGTGTGGCGGTATCCCGCTCTGGTAGCGGGTTTGAAGTGGTGCATGTTATTGAGGGTCGCGTTCGACTCCGCGCCCTGGGTAATAATCCCCGGCCTTCGATAGATGCCCTAATGGAAAACCTGTGGCAACAGGAGGGTATACGCGAGATAAGCACGAATGACAATACGAGCAGTTTGTACATCAGTTTCGATCCAGATACCCTGTCATTGTCCGAGCTGTTAGAGATTCTTCACCGATGTGGGGTTTCCGGAGCAGGCAAATCAGCAACGGAAGCGAGTAAGGCGGTTCTGCCTTCAGAAACCTGGTTGCAAGCCTCTAGTAGGCTCCAATCCTTTATCCCGTCCCTTGTGGGCATACTAACCACGAGGCAGTTGGGTTTTTTGGGCTGGCAAGCTATTGCCGTCTACCTGATGACGACGAGTCTTACCCGTCAGGTAATGGCTCAATTTGATGAGGAGTGGCCAACACAACTAAATAATAAAATTTCCCAAGAGACGGCGGCAGAATTAAATGGGAAGTTAGCGCCTGATCAGGTTACAGACACGATACAGCCTCGTCAGGTAGCGTATCGCATTGTTCATACCATCCCCGGTCGCATCCGTTTACACATCCCTGAAATCGCTAAAGATTCGGACTATGCAAAGCGATTCCAGGTCTTAGCCAAAGCTGATACTAAAATTACCAGCTTCCGCGTCAATGAGACAACGGCATCGGTTGTGATTAGTTATGAACCCGATTTGTTTACCGATGCCCAAATAACCGCACATTTAGTCGAACTGATGCAAGCAGCAGGTGGTGGAGTAACACCCCCACCATCCTTTGAGAAGGGGACGAGGACAAACTCGATATCGGATCGGACAAATAGGCCCAAGCTAACCCAAGAGGAGAGCAGGCCAGATGAGGAGATGGGTAGAAAGGAGAAAGAGGGATCAGACGGTTCTAACTCCCTCAACTTCTCATCGGGTCATCTCAAGAGGACAGACTTAACCTGGGGAGAATCTCCAACTGAAGTCCAGGATACAGTTCCATCGGTTTCAGAACCAGTACAATTGTCATCTCAATCGGTATCAGAAGCAGCGAGCAGTAGGGAAGAATTAGCTCAGCGGCCAAGTTCAGATCCGGCCAGCGAAACGGAGCAACGGCCAGAAGCAATAACCGAGTTACCAAAGCAAGTAATTGCCCAAGAGAATCGTTTCTGGTCTTGCTTTAAAGGTTCTGCAATCCGTGAAATGCTAAATTTTCTGGCTAAACAGCCAGCCGTTGAAGCCTAAATTATTGTTCAACAACCAGCTTCAGCTTAACAGTCCAGCGCTAAATTAGCGCTGGCCGATCTCGTCTCGTTAATGAGACCTAGTATCACAAATCAAAAGAGAGATATGGCCTTGCAACCCTAAAATTGCCTTTATTTCTAGAGGCTGATGTATTTAGGGCTACAAATTCTTTCAATGATTTAGTGTGCTTCGTTCCTCCAAGGATACTTGGATTTTGTTAAAACAAGTCATAGGGTGGTGAAATGGTACAAAGGGTTCTGCTCCCAAGCACAGTTTCCCCAACGCTGACAACAGTAAAGGGAATATCCGCGATCGCTAGCGGACGAGCTGTGCCAACCAGGAAGCGTGTTCAGGTTATCTATCAGCTAGTACACGCAACTCCTGGAAGATTACGTTTTCGCATCCCTCAGATAGTTCGGGATGCTGATTACGCCGAGCGATTACAACTGCTAATTGCAGCGGAACCCCAGGTAATAAATGTGCGCTTGAAGCGGGCAGCAGCTTCCCTGGCGATCCGCTACAATCCCGGCGAGATTACCGATGCCCAAATGCGCACTCATATAGGTAAACTGATTCAGCTAGCTAGCGATCCGGTCGTGCCGCTCAAGACCAAGGCTCCATCGCAGCAGCAATCGAGTTCTGATAATGGGAGCTACTGGTCAAGCTTGAAGCTGCCAGCTTTAGCAACCATGCTTTCGATGCTGGGCGGCCCATTAGGATTGTCTATTCCAGGAGGAATTATTGGCACCACGATCGCTATTGCTGCTTTGCCCGTAGCGAAACGCGCCCTAGAAAGCGTGATTAAGGAGCGGCGGTTGAATGTCGATTTCCTAGATATGACTGCTATTGCGATCGTCACCGCTCAGCAGCACTTTCTTACCTCTTGCAGTATGGTCGTCCTGATTGAACTAGGAGAGGCCATTCGAGAGCGCACCGCTCGTTCCTCGAAGAACCAGACCTTAGACCTACTTAGTAGCTTAGCGCAGTTCGTTTGGGTAGAGCGAGAGGGAGAAAAGCAGCAAATTCCGATCGAGCAAGTGCAGCCCGAAGATACCGTTATTGTCTATCCCGGCGAGCAGATTCCTGTAGATGGCCACATCCTGAAGGGGAAAGCGCTGATTGACGAGCAGAAACTGACAGGCGAGGCTATGCCTGTGGTGCGCACTCAGGGAGATTCAGTCTATGCCTCAACCTTAGTGCGGGAAGGACAGATTTATATCTTGGCCGAGCGCTTGGGCGCTGACACTCGAGCTGGCCGTACCCTGCAACTTCTCCAAGATGCCCCCATTCACGATACCCGCGTCGAGAACTACGCGGCCAAGATCGCAGACCGAGCAGTTATCCCTACCCTACTCCTCGGAGGTGCAATCTTTGCCGCAACCCGCAATGCTGCCCGTGCTGCCTCAGTTCTTACTATTGACTTTGCCACAGGTATTCGCGTTTCTGTGCCCACCACTATTATGGCCGCTCTGCATCACGCAGCACGGCGCGGCATCCTGATCCGCAGTGGGCGAGCCTTGGAACAATTGGCTCAAGTTGATGCGCTCGTCTTCGACAAGACAGGAACGCTGACTCAAGGAGATGTAGCAATTATCGGGGTTAAAACCGCAGATCCATCGCTGTCAAAGTCGCGAGTAATAGAACTGGCAGCTGCTGCCGAACAACGCATCACTCACCCAGTAGCAGAAGCTGTCATGCGCTATGCCCAAACTCAAGAGGTGAGAATTTTGCCTCGTGAGGAGTGGGATTATCAAGTGGGTCTGGGTATCCTAGCGCAGATTGACGGACAGACCGTATTAGTAGGTAGCGAACGCTTCTTGCTCAAGGAAGGAATTAACCTAGAGCCACTCTATAGCAGCCACCCTGATCTCAAGACGGTAGGGTATCCGACGATCTACGTTGCCAGCGATGGTAAAATCCAAGGCGTGATTCAGTATACCGACCCGTTAAGGAAAGAAAGTCGGGAGGTCATCCAAACCTTGCGAACCACGATTGGTGCTGACATTCACATGCTCACAGGCGATAACCGACAACGGGCAAGAGTGGTAGCCAAACAGCTAGACATCCCCAAAAGCCACACTCACGCCGAGGCGTTTCCAGAACATAAAGCCGAAGTCGTCCAAAGGTTACGCGATGAAGGACGGACAGTAGCTTTCGTCGGCGATGGACTCAATGACTCAGCAGCGCTGGCTTATGCCGATGTATCGGTATCCTTCCGGGATGGTTCAGATATAGCCCGCGAAACCGCTGATGTAGTGCTGATGAAGAATGACCTGCGGGGTTTAGTAGAAGCGATCGCTATTGCCCGCAATGCCAAACAAATCATCCAGCAGAATACAGGTATCGTTGCCGTTCCCAACCTTTCTGGATTAGCGATCGCCGCTACAGTCGGTTTGAGTCCCATGACTGCCACTCTGATCAACAACGGTTCCAGCGTGATTGCTGGAGTCAATGGTCTGCGGCCAGTTCTGAGCGGCGATCGGGCTGTTTAGTTGAGGGATGAGGGATGAGGGA
>DNXU01000445.1:42326-43214 GCA_003505715.1 Cyanobacteria bacterium UBA8803
GATTTGGGGGGGTAGGGGGGCGTAAGTACTGCACTACTAATCCCTCATCCTTGTAATTAACGTTTTGTCTAGTAGTTTAGTACTGGGGGTGTATTATGAGCCTCGATCTCGGAGATTTTGTTGAAGACTTTGGTGTTCCTGGTCTTATCGTCGGTATTGGTGCGGTTGTCCTGGCACCAATCTTTGGTACTGCTTTAGCCAAGGTGGGTAAACCCATTGCCAAGGCTGCGATCAAAACCGGACTTGTGGTTTATGAAAAGAGTAAGGTGGCCTTGGCTGAAGCGGGTGAAGCCTATCAAGATCTCTTAGCCGAGAGCAAAGCTGAACTGGCTCAGTTGCAATCTCAAAAAGTCCTTGACTCGGCTGCAACCCACCCGGAGGTTAATTAATGCAAGAAGTTAGGAGGCAGAAGGCATAAATGGTGGGTTATTTCCACCACGCTGTACTAGAGATTAGTCCGTGTGAGGTGTTAGGTATTGGTTAGTATTTAGATATTCCTCAACTCTAAAACCTAATACCAAACACCTGTTAGGTAAAGTCTTGTAAACCCAATTCAACATCAGGAGGTGTGTGATGTCACTGAAAGTAACAGATTTCTTTGAAGACCTAGGAGTACCTGGAATTGCGGCAGGGATTGGCGCAGTAGTCCTTGCACCTATTGTCATTCCGGCGGCAGTTAAGATTGGCAAACCCATCGCCAAGGCGGCCATCAAAACGGGCATTGTCGCCTATGAAAAGAGCAAGGGAGTATTAGCAGAAGCTGGCGAGGTTTTTGAAGACATCGTGGCCGAGGCTAAGGCTGAAATGGCTGAAGCACAGTCTAAAAAACTAGTTGATAACGGCCAAACTCATTCTGAGGCTGGTTAGAGGTAATGGGTAATGGGTAAT
>DNXU01000445.1:43451-52056 GCA_003505715.1 Cyanobacteria bacterium UBA8803
ATTACCCATCACCAATCACCAATCACCAATCACCAATTACCCATTACCAATCACCAATCACCAATTACCCATTACCAATCACCATGTCACAAATAGTACAAACTGCTCCGAGAATGGAGGCTGGGACAATTCATACTAGTGTCGTGAGTCAGAGTCCAGGACGGATACGCTTTCGCGTTGCCCAGCCCCATCTTCACGGTGAGAAAATTGAACGAATTGCCAATACACTGCAAGAGCGATTAGATATTTATAAGGTGCGAACCAACGTTCAAAGTGGCAGCATTACTGTTTTTCATGCTGAAGAACACAGCCATTTTGAGGATGTCTACGCTATTTTGCGAGATTTGGGCGTTATTTTTATTGATGTTACTGGGAAAACAGAGATTCCTCTGCCGGGTAAATCAGAAGCAGCAACGGGAATAACGAACGCAGTTTTTGACTTGAATAAGCGTGTTGGAGCAGCCACAAACGGTATCGTAGATCTACGCTTTTTGGTTCCCCTGGGCTTTAGTGCCTTAGCAGTACGGCAGTTGATGATTAAGGGTCTACAACTAGATTTTATTCCGTGGTACGTGTTGGCTTGGTATGCTTTTGATAGCTTTATTAAGCTGCACTATACCAGCGAACCGCAAGCAAAAAATGGGTAAGTGTCAAAAAAGACTACCTTTGATTTAGAGCTGGCGATTCCTAAAACATTAGCTTACATGGCAGCGCATCCAGAGCCAGAAGAACCACTGTATGGTATGGTGACGAACGGTAGCAGCTATTTATTTATCAAAACCTTGGGCAAACAGTATGGAATTTCCGATCTGTTTACCACGCGATCGCAATATCGCAGTAATCTTTATGAAGTGCTGAAAATCTTGAAGCATTTAGGAAGTTGGATTGTGAATTGAGCGCAGAAAACTAGGCAGTAGTTCAGGGTGCCGAAGGTGGGTTACTACGAACCTCTTTATACAAGTCTGCTTCAAAGGGTGGGGGGTAGGCTTTCTGAGGCGTTAAGGACATAGCCATCTTGAATTCTGATAATTCGTTTGGTTTGAGCGGCGATGTCGGGTTCGTGGGTGACAATTACGATCGTGATTCCTTGCTCGTTTAGTTCAGTGAGTAAATTCATCACGTCTTGTGAAGTTTTTGTATCTAATGCGCCAGTTGGTTCATCGGCTAACACTAAGGCGGGATGATTTACTAGGGCACGGGCGATCGCAACTCGTTGTTGTTGCCCACCGGATAATTGATTGGGACGGTTCTGGAGGCGTTCTGCTAAACCGACTTGAATTAATGCTTGAGTTGCCCGTTCTCGGCGCTCAGATTTGGGCACATTGGCATACACCATTGGCAGCATCACGTTTTCCAGAGCAGTGGCACGGGGCAGTAAATTAAATTGCTGAAACACAAATCCAATGCGTTGATTGCGAACGTAAGCCAGTTCGTTATCGTTAAAGGTAGTTAAATCTTCCCCTTCAAACCTATAGCGTCCATCACTGGCGCGATCCAGACAACCCATAATATTCATCAGCGTTGATTTTCCCGAACCGGATGCGCCCATAATAGCTAGGTATTCACCTTCTTGAATGGATAAATCAATACCTTTGATAATGGGAACTGTCATCTCTCCCAGCTGGTAGTTTTTGGTGATGCCTTCCATCAAAATCATAGCTGTCATTAGCTATTCACTCCTTAATGCTGCGATCGGATCTAACCGAGCCGCATTTCGAGCCGGGATTACGCCTGCGACTAATCCAACTACCGTGGATAGCACAAATCCCACGATAATTGACCAGCCAGACACCACAAAAGGAAAGCTAAACGCTAACGAACTTACAAAAGCGATTAATACTCCAGTTCCAGCACCAATGATACCGCCAACGGTCGAGATCGAAACTGCTTCAATCATGAACTGAGTCAGAATTGCAGAATTGTTGGCACCCAAGGCTTTACGAATGCCAATTTCACGGGTGCGTTCTACTACAGATACCAGCATGATGTTAGCAATACCAATGCCACCTACAATTAGAGAAATACTGGCGATCGCAACCACTAAAATTGTCAGTGCTCCAATGACGTTGGAAAAAGTGCTAATCAAATCAGATTGGTTCATAATCCGAAAATCATCATTATCCGGATTGTAGATGTTATGTCGCAATCGTAAAATATTGGTCACTTGGTATTGTGCCGCTGTGAGTGATTCTTGATTCTCACCTTTGATCCAAATCGTATTCACTGAAATGCCTCGAATGGCGTTATTTCCCACCAGGCGAGCAGACACCGTGGTGAGGGGAATAAAAATCGTATCATCGCGATCCATTGGCCCTTGGCTACCCTTAGATTCCATCACTCCAATGACTCGATAGATCTGACCTTGAACGCGAATTTTTTCATTCAATCCGGTAGCGTTGCCAAATAGTTTTCGTTGCACTGTTGGACCAAGCACTGCAACTTGAGCAGCTTGATTGAATTCTTCTTGAGTGAAATAGCGCCCGCTCTGAGGATGAGTATTGCGGGCTTCTGGATAGTTGAGATCGGCTCCGTAAACCATCGTATTCGTATTAGTCTCGCCATATACCACTTGTGCCGATCGCTGCAATGTGGCGGAGACGATTTTAGCGGAAGGTGCGCCTTTAGCAAGGGCTTGAGCGTCTTCCCAGGTCAGTGTACTGCTCGAACCTGCCCCTTGGAAAACGTTGCCACTCCGAGCTGCTCCCGACATGACTTGTAATACATCGGTTCCCAACGATTGAATTTGTTGGCGGACATTTTTCTGAATGCCTTGCCCGATGGATGTAATGGAGGTGACGGAGGCAATGCCAATCACAACTCCGAGCATGGTTAATCCGGTACGAAGTTTGTTACTCCAAAGTGCTTCGGTGGCGATGCCTAAGACTTCACTAAATGCGACTTGTTGAGTTGCTTTTTTCTTGAGCGTTTTCATCATTCAACCAAGAATACATAAGTTCAGCGGTAATGGTGCGTTAGCTCCAGCGTAACGCACCCTACTAATAGAAACCTGAACTCCTTGCCCTCTTCTAAGGTGCTGGAGGTGGAGCAGGATTGTTGCCAGATGATGAGTTGTTGTTGCTGCGATTTCTGGGGCGCATTAAGTTGCCGAGTGGCCCTCTAAGTTGGGCTTTTGGCTCCATGCCGGGAGGAAAGCTAAGTAACACTTGGTCATCTTTACTCAGACCAGATTTTACTTCCGTCTGTTCATCTATAGTTATGCCAATCTCGATCGGTTTAAACACAGGGTTTCTGTCTCGGTCTACCACATAAACACCTGTGCCCTTCTGTTGACGCACGATGGCAGCCGACGGTATTAAAATCGCGTTATCCAATTGTCCAACCTGAAATTCAGTTTCCACATTCATGCCAACTTTCAGCAATTGTTGGGCTGTAGCGTCTAGAGAAACTTTCACCTCAAAGCTGGTTACGTTAGCAGTTGTTGTCGCTTGAGCTGCAATTTGGCTCACGGTTCCTTTAAAAGTGCGATCTGGGTAAGCATCTGCGGTGATTTTTACAGGCTGACCAAATTTTACTCGCGCTACGTTTGCTTCATCTAGATAGGCTACAACTTGATAGGTAGACGCGAGAGTTAAAATTGAGTTTGAGGCAGATCCTTCCACGCTACTGCCTGCCGTAGTAGGAGTGACGAACGATCCCGGATCGGCATATTTTCTGGTCACCACGCCTGTAAAAGGTGCCTTAATCATCGTGTCATTAAATTGTGTTTGAATTATTTGTAGTGCGCCACGGGCAGATTCAACTTGGGCACGGGCAGCATCAATTTCCTCCGGACGGGCACCAGCTTTAATTAGATTTAGCGCTTGTTGCCGTTGTTCAACTTGCGATCGCGCTTGAGCAATTTCTTCTGAGCGAGTGCCGCTTTGCTGAAGTTTTAAAGCAGCTTGAGCTTGATCCACTGCTGCTTGGGCAGCATCCCGCGCTGATCGTTTTTGCACTAGGGTTTGCTCAGAGATGGCACCCGCACTCAGTAAACTTTGATGGCGTCGTAAATCGTCTTCTGCAAGCTGTAAGTCTGCTTGGGCTTTATTGAGTTGGGCTTGTGCTTGGGTAATATCTTCAGAGCGATTGCCCGCTTCTAACTGTTGCAGTCGAGATTGGGCTTCATTGAGTTGGGCTTGGGCTTGGGCAATCTCTTCAGAGCGATTGCCATTTAATAGCTTATTCAAATTCGCCTCTTGTTGTGCTACTTGAGCGCGAGCTTGAGTTAACTGTCCCTGAAGGTTAGAGTCATCCATGTAAGCAACAATCTGCCCTTCCCGCACGCGATCGCCTTCTTTGACTAGCAACCGTTTCAGATAGCCTGAAGTCTTCGGACTCAAGTTAATCGTGCGTTCCGGTTTAATCGTGCCATTGGCAGAGATGGTAATCGGTAAACTCTTCTGTTGCGCCGTCATCGTCACCATTTGGGGATTTGCTCTTTGAGATGGCGCGATCGAGCGGGAAATTCCATATCCACCACCTACAATTCCAGCCACCAACAACAATCCGATCGGCCAACGGAAGCTTAACTGTTTTGGCATGGATTTATACCACGGACTTGGACTAGGCGACTGGAATTGGGTGGTCATGTTTGATGTTCCTTACAGATCAATCTCTGCCAATGATTACGCCCTAGATTTAGCGGGTTTGAGTGGTTTGTGGATTAGCTTGACGACGTTGTTGTTTCTGCTGTTGGTGTTGTTGTAGTTGTTGGCGCTGTTCTGGAGTCAGAATGGCATCCATTTGTTCTCTAGAGGACTGCATCACAGCTTCGATTTGCTGACGTTGTTCTGTAGTTAGATTCAATGAAGCAAAAGGTTGACGTGGCATTCCCCCGTTTTCTCGCTCCTGTTGGAGTTGAGCTTGCTGTTCTGGGGTTAAGATAGCATCGATCTGCGATCGCTTATTCTCTCGAATTTGCTCCATCTGTGCTTGTTGTTCTGGAGTCAGATTCAATAACTTCGGATGTTGTTGTTGCTGTAGTTGTTGGCGCTGTTCTGGAGTCAGAATGGCATCCATTTCTTCTTTAGCAGACTGCATCACAGCTTCGATTTGCTCGCGTTGTTCGGTAGTTAGATTCAATGAGGCAAAAGGTTGACGTGGCATTCCCCGGTTTTCTCGCTCCTGTTGGAGTTGAGCTTGCTGTTCTGGGGTCAAGATAGCGTCGATCTGCGATCGCTGATTCTGTCGAATTTGCTCCATTTGTGCTTGTTGCTCTGGAGTCAGATTCAAGAAGTTCGGACGACGCATCTGATTCTGTGGAGTGGGAGCCGTTGGGTTAGTCCGTTGAGACAATGCAGGTAACCCAGACGCGATCGCTAATGAGAGTGCGATCGCACCAGTCAATAAGGCTAACGGTTTAATTTGAGAATTCATAGCAGCTCCTTAGCGGTAGAAAGATGAAACGAACTGGGTGTTCGATATTCCAATCTTAAGAACAGCTATTGGTCTTCCACATGAATCAATTTTCCCAATTCGATCTAGGACTAAAGTACCAATTTCGTTAGGATGTTAGTCATACCCACAGCCTCAAATTTGAGAGAAAAGGCTCTGGTTAGGCAGGTTCCCGTTACAGTAGAACTAGATGGTGCCTTTTAGCCCGATCGCTTTGCCAATTCACGACCATCATTTTTGATCATGCACCGCCCCTTCTCACCAAGCCCAACTTCAGAAGAATCCCTGTCTGGGTGGTTGTTGCGATCCTCCGGAGCTTCGCACAGTGAATCGCGTCTGGCTAATCGTTCCTTCCGCCTCATTCTCTATCTGGAATGGATTTTGCTCGGAGTTGCCTTTCTGCTGGTGATTCGACCGACTAGATTGGGCATTGATACAACGGCTCAAATACTGGTCACCCTAATTCTAGTTGGCTTCGGGCTGATGGGACTCAAGCTGCCGACTCAAAGAACTTACCACAAAGTTCTCTACACGGCACTAGAACTGGGCTTGCTCCTGGTGACGTTTTTACTCGATCGCCGTACCGGATTTTTTCCGCTCCTCGGTCTAATAATTGTCATTCGCAGTTGTCTGATTTTTCAGCAGGCAGGACGTTTGATAGTTACAGGATTGGTGTTTATTTCCTCGCTGCTGATACTGTTTTTGGGGATGCCACCAGTACCGCGACCTAGACCCAGACATCCTATTTCTTCTGAGTCAATTGCGAATACTATTCTGACACTCAACATTAACACGGCTATTACATTTGGATTGACCCTGTTATTTATCTTAATTTTGGTGAATGCTTTACTTGCAGAACGTCAGAGTCGTGAAAAATTATTGTTAGCAAATGAGCAACTGCGTCAATATGCTCTGCGCATCGAAGACCAAGCCAAGCTGCAAGAACGAAATCGAATTGCTCGTGAAATCCATGATGCCTTAGGACATGCGCTAACGGCTCAAAGTATTCAGTTAGAGAATGCGCTGTTATTTTTGCCACCCGATGCTGAAAAAACCAGGTCTTTTTTAGAGGAGTCCCAACGATTAGGCGCGAGAGCATTACAGGAAGTACGGCGCTCGATTGCTACACTCAGATCCGATCCTTTGCAAGGACGATCTTTAGAGGGTGCGATCGCCAAAGCAATTACAGAATTTCAAACCTCTACCGGAATCGCACCACACTATACCCTGCAACTCTCTCAACCAATTCCTACCGAAATCAGCACCGCCCTCTACCGGATTATTCAAGAGTCACTCACTAACATTTACAAACATAGTGCCGCAACCCAGGTGAGCATCGATCTTCAGCAAAGCTACCACACTATTCATCTCCAGATTGGGGATAATGGACAAGGATTCGATCCAGAGCGCAACACTACTGGATTTGGACTCCAGGGGATGCGAGAACGGACAACTGCCCTAGGGGGACAGTTCCAACTTTCCAGTCAACCTGGAAAAGGCTGCCGAATTACTGTCTCGATTCCATTACCTCAGCAAGTCCTATGACCGATACCAAAATTCGGCTCCTGCTAGTAGACGATCAGATGATTATTCGTCAGGGATTGAGAAGTCTGCTTGAAGCCAAGCCCGATCTAGAAGTTGTGGGGGAAGCAGAAAACGGACAGCAGGCAATTACCCAAGTCGAAACTTTGCAACCGGATGTTGTATTAATGGATGTGCGGATGCCTGTGATGGATGGGGTGGCAGCAACCCGCCAAATTTGTCAGCAATTTGCCCAAACCAAAGTATTAGTGCTAACCACCTTTGACGATGATGAGTATGTCTCGCAAGCCATGCGATTAGGAGCACGAGGCTATTTGCTTAAAGACACCCATTCTGACGATCTAGCTGCTGCTATTCGAGCTGTTCATAAAGGCTACACGCAGATGGGGCCGGGATTATTGGAAAAAGCCATAGCTCCCCCCACTCCTCCCCTGCTTTCCCAACCCACTCATCTCCCTCCAGAACTCGCAGGATTAACTGCTCGCGAACGTGAGGTACTCAGTTTGATTGTCGCCGGAGCTAGTAATCGCGAGATTGCAGAAGCACTCTACATTTCAGAACGAACTGTTAAAAACCATATCACTCACATTTTGAGTCAGTTGAATGTGCGAGATCGCACCCAAGCTGCCATGTTTGCTAGTACCTTTCTGCCACTGCTAGAACAGCATAAGGGAATAGGGAATAGGGAATAGGGAATAGGTAAATGTGAATAGAATTTATTGGGTCGCCCTGGCTCAGGTTCAGGCCAAAGGTAAACCAAATCCCAAGAGCGGGCGAGTCAATTAAGGTTATCGCCCTTATCTGTGATATCTTCACAGCGACTCGCCCCTACAGGGATATATTTTACCAATGTTCAGTTTTAGCAGCTTGGAGTTCCCCATCCCCCATTCCCCATTCCCTATTCCCTCTTCCCTTGTAACAACACAGAATGGTCAGATTGCCAGAAGTCTAGAATCTGCGTGCCTACGGAATGAGGATAGACGCTGTGGAAAAAATGGCCTCCTTCTAAACATTCCCACAAGCGATCGCCTTCCTTAAACCAAGAGAGCCATCCTTGCAGTTCGTTAGGGTCTACCACCATATCATCCCGGCTGCCGCAAACCAACAACGGAACTGGAACGCTACCGGGAGGCACGCAGACACGTTGAAATAGCGAGTGAGGGCAGGGAGAACTTTCTAAATCTTTTTCCAGGATTTCTACCAAACCTTTGGTTCTATATCTATTGTTATACCCAAAGAGGTTATAAGTCATCTGAGCCAGAATAATTTGACGGCTACAGCGCAACACCTGGAGTTGAACGTAGTAATGCGCTTGCCAGTTCACGGCGGGATGAACTCCTACCGACAGCAGGGTTAATGAGTTGACTAATTCAGGATGCTGACGAGTATAGAGAAGTCCCAGCAGTCCGCTAGTACTGTGACCAATCAGATGAACTGGGCGATCGCAGGAGACAAGATAGTTATGGAGTAGAACCAGAGCTACATCCAGGGAACTGGACTCATCTGGGTCTTGATGATACTCCCACTGAGCAATTATCCACTTTTGGGACAAGTAATGAATCAATGACTGATCGAAGCGTTGCAAGCTAGGGCTTACGTTTAGCCAAACTGCATCCGGTATAGTTGGCATCACAATCACCTCTAAAAAGTAATAAGGATGAGGGATGAG
>DNXU01000445.1:52088-56430 GCA_003505715.1 Cyanobacteria bacterium UBA8803
GGGTGAGGGGTGAGGTAGGTCAGTTATTGGCTAAAGAATTAGTGTTCCATTCCCCCATTTCATCATCCCTTGCTCCCTATGAACCATGAACCATGTTTGAAATATTTACGAAATAAAATATTTCTTTACTCATCCAAGACCAGCATTTTCTTAAAAACCTGACTGAGCCGTTTAAAAAACTACAACTGATTTTAGATGAATTTGGCAGATTTGTCGCGGCAATTGTTAGAGGAGTTAACAAAAATTTTTGCCCTCATTTTTTAAAGTTTTGTTAGATAATAGAGGTATGAAGGGATAAAAACAGCACCTTAAAAAACTGTTAAAAAATCCCTGTATCGATACTTATAACCCACATTAGCTATGGGTGTAGCCTCTCTATGTCTCTAGAAAAAACAACAGGAAGGTTGTAAAAGAAGAAGCGCTCGTTAAGTATTTATGGCGACAAGAGTAAAAAATTTTCTGTGTTTTGATAGAGAAGAAGAGGAGAGCGAGCATCCCTTCCCAAAAACAGCGCATTGGTATCGAATTCAAAGCTTTCCACAAAGGCATTGTCCAGCGACCAATAAAGGCTTGAAACCATGAATCAGAGAACTATTGCCACCCTAGACGGTAACGAGGCAGTCGCCCAAGTAGCTTATCGACTCAATGAAGTCATTGCCATCTATCCGATCACACCAGCCTCCCCGATGGGTGAGTGGGCCGATGCTTGGTCATCGGAAGGCAAAACCAATATTTGGGGCACCATTCCTTCGGTGATAGAAATGCAGAGCGAAGGGGGAGCCGCAGGGGCGGTACATGGTGCCCTTCAGACTGGCTCTTTAACGACTACATTCACGGCATCTCAGGGATTGTTATTAATGATCCCCAACCTATACAAGATTGCCGGGGAACTGACCTGTGCCGTAATTCACGTTGCAGCGCGATCGCTTGCTGCCCAAGCTCTATCCATTTTTGGCGATCACCAAGACGTGATGGCTTGCCGCGCCACTGGGTTTGCCCTGTTAGCCTCGGCGTCCGTGCAGGAAGCACAAGATCTGGCTCTCATCGCTCACGCTGCCACCTTAGAAGCGCGAGTTCCCTTCATCCATTTCTTCGACGGGTTCCGCACCTCCCACGAAGTTCAGAAAGTTGAACTGCTCTCAGATGATGACCTGCGTACCCTCATCGACGACGAACAGGTAAGAGCGCACCGCGCTCGTAGCTTATCCCCCGATCACCCCGTAGTGCGGGGTACAGCACAAAACCCCGACGTTTATTTCCAAGCGCGGGAAACGGTCAATCCTTACTACAATAACTGTCCGAATATTGTCCAGAAGACAATGGACAAGTTCGGTGCAATGACTGGGCGTTATTACCAGCTGTTTGAATACTACGGTGCCCCCGATGCGGAACGAGTCATCGTGCTGATGGGTTCCGGCTGTGAGACCGTTCACGAAACGGTAGACTATCTCAACAACAGTGGGGAAAAAGTGGGTGTGGTCAAAGTGCGGCTCTATCGCCCCTTTGATATGAAGCGGTTGGTGGCAGTACTGCCAGAAACAGTAAAAGCGATCGCCGTCCTCGACCGTACTAAAGAACCTGGTGCTGGCGGCGAACCCCTTTATCTGGATGTAGTAACTGCCTTGCATGAGGAATTGCCCCTAGGCCGTACCATGCCCAAAGTGGTAGGCGGTCGTTACGGCTTATCCTCCAAGGAATTCAACCCGGCGATGGTTAAAGCTATCTTCGATAACCTGACTGCGGCAAAACCGGAGAACCACTTTACCATTGGCATCAACGACGACCTCAGCCACACCAGTTTACCTTACGACCCAACCTTCTCCACCGAACCGGATAGCGTAGTCAGGGCAATGTTCTACGGGTTAGGGTCAGACGGCACCGTCGGCGCGAACAAAAACTCGATCAAGATTATTGGTGAAGAAACCGATAACTACGCCCAAGGTTACTTTGTTTACGACTCCAAGAAATCAGGCTCGGTGACGGTTTCCCACCTACGCTTCGGCCCTTCTCCCATTCGTTCCACCTACCTCATCAGCGAAGCCAACTTCGTGGCTTGTCACCAGTGGGGGTTCCTAGAAAAATTGGACGTACTCAGCTGTGCCTCCCCAAGCGCTACCTTCCTGCTCAATAGTCCCTACGGCCCAGAGCAAGTGTGGAGCCAACTACCACGTTCCGTACAAGAGCAAATTATTGACAAGCAGCTCAAGTTCCACGTCATTGACGCCACTCAGGTAGCAGTGGCTAGTGGGATGGGACGCCGCATTAACACGGTGATGCAAGTCTGCTTCTTTGCCCTTGCCAACGTTTTGCCCCGGGCAGAAGCGATCGCCAAAATTAAGAAGTCCATTGAAAAGACTTACAGCAAGAAAGGGGCAGAAATTGTCCGCATGAATATCGAAGCGGTGGACAATACCCTCGCCAATCTTTACGAAGTGAAGGTGCCGGATAGCGTCAACAGCAGTATTGAAATGCAATCCCCCGTTCCGGATACGGCTCCTGCCTTTGTACGGGAAGTTCTAGGCAAGATGATCGCCCGTCAAGGGGACGACCTCCCTGTGAGTAGTATGCCAGTGGATGGCACCTATCCCAGTGGCACAACGCAATGGGAAAAACGCAACATTACTTTGGAAATCCCGGTGTGGGACCCCGATGTATGCGTCCAGTGTGGCAAGTGCATCATGGTTTGCCCTCACAGCGTCATTCGAGGTAAGTCTTACGATCCGCAAGCTTTAGAAGGGGCACCTGCGACCTTTAAGTTTACGGAAACCAAGGATAAAGAATTTGCCGGAGAGCAATTTACGATTCAGGTTGCTGCCGAAGATTGCACGGGATGCGGTATCTGCGTCGATGTTTGTCCCGCTAAGAACAAGTCTCAGCCACGACTGAAAGCCATTAACATGCAACCGCAACTGCCCTTGCGGGAGCAAGAACGGCAGAATTGGGAATTCTTCTTAAGCATTCCCAACCCAGATCGGCGCTTGCTACATCTGGATCGCATCCGCCAGCAGCAGTGGCAAGAACCCTTATTTGAGTTCCCCGGTGCTTGTGCTGGTTGTGGCGAAACACCTTACATTAAGCTGGTCACGCAGTTGTTTGGCGATCGCATGGTGGTTGCCAACGCGACGGGTTGCTCCTCCATTTATGGTGGCAACCTACCTACCACCCCTTGGTCTCAAAATGCCGAAGGGCGCGGACCAGCTTGGTCTAATAGCCTGTTTGAAGATAACGCCGAATTTGGCTTAGGCTTCCGCGTCTCTATTGACAAGCAAACCCAATTTGCTGCCGAGTTACTTCAGAAGCTAGCAGGTGAAATTGGCGATAACCTTGTCAGTGCCATTCTCAGTGCCGAGCAAAAATCCGAAGCAGATATCTGGGAACAACGGGAACGAGTTACCGAACTGAAGCACAAACTCCAAGAAATTATCGCTAATAACCAACAACCAACAACCAACAACCAACAACCAATAACAGACGCCAAACAACTGCTGAGTCTTGCCGACTATCTGGTGAAGAAGAGCGTCTGGATTATCGGTGGCGACGGTTGGGCTTATGATATCGGTTATGGCGGTTTAGACCACGTCATCGCCAGCGGGCGCAACGTAAATATCCTGGTACTCGATACCGAAGTTTATTCCAACACAGGCGGTCAGGCATCGAAAGCCACCCCACGGGGAGCCGTGGCTAAATTTGCCGCTGGAGGTAAACCAGCAGCGAAGAAAGACCTAGGCTTAATTGCCATGACCTACGGTAACGTTTACGTAGCCAGCGTGGCAATGGGGGCGCGGGACGAACATACCCTCAAGGCATTCCTGGAAGCCGAAGCCTATAACGGTCCCTCCTTGGTTATTGCCTACGCTCACTGCATCGCTCACGGTATCAACATGACCACCGCGATGTCCCACCAAAAAGCCATGGTAGATGCGGGTCGCTGGTTATTGTACCGCTACAATCCAGAGTTGATGGGTGCAGGCAAGAATCCACTGCAACTGGATATGCGATCGCCAAAATTTGCCGTGGCACAATCCATGTATGAGGAAAATCGGTTCAAGATGCTCACCAAGAGCAAGCCAGAAGATGCCAAACGGTTGCTCCAAGAAGCTCAACAAGACATCAATACGCGCTGGCAGATGTACCAATACCTGGCAGCACGTCAGTTAGCATCTCACAATGGCAACGGTAATGGAGAAACCGCGACTGGCAATAGCACCCAGGAGACGGTTAAGACTAGCTAGGGATGAGGGGGTGAGGGGGTGAGGGATGAGGGTGTGAGGGATAAAGCAGCCATCTTTCAAAAACGCAGGCTTGTGTCAAATAATTTTTTCATCCCTCATCCCTCACACCC
>DNXU01000445.1:56453-57557 GCA_003505715.1 Cyanobacteria bacterium UBA8803
CTCACACCCTCACACCCTCATCCTTCATCTTTCCCATACAAAGTTTTTGGAGTAAAAGAGTATGGATCTCACCACGCATTATTTGGGACTAACTTTGCGATCGCCAATTGTCCCTTCAGCGGCGCAACCCCTTACTGAAGAAATAGAAAACGTGAAGCGGCTTGAGGATGCTGGGGCGGGTGCTATTATTTTGCACAGTATTTTTGCCGAGCAGTTGCGCTTGGAACAGTACGAACTACACCACCATACGACCTATGGCACGGATAGTTTTGCTGAGGCGCTGACTTATTTCCCGGAACCGGAAACTTTTAAGGTAGGGCCGGAAACCTATTTGGAACACATCCGTAAAGCGAAGGAGATGGTCGATATTCCCATCATCGCCTCCCTGAACGGTTCCAGTTTGGGAGACTGGGTTGACTTCTCTAAACAGATCCAGGCCGCAGGAGCAGATGCCTTAGAACTTAACATATACAATATCCCCACTGACCCTCACGTCACGGGCGCTCAGGTGGAGCAAAACTATCTGGATATTGTTGAGGCAGTGCGAGCCGATGTTACCATCCCACTCACGGTAAAACTCAGCCCCTTCTTTAGCAGTATGGCGAATATGGCTGCCAGGTTGGATAAGGCTGGTGCCAATGGGTTGGTCTTGTTCAACCGCTTTATGCAAGCTGATATTTCACCAGAGGAACTCGAAGTCTGGCCTCACTTGGTTTTGAGCAGTTCCCAGGAAATGCTCTTACCCATGCGGTGGATTGCCTTATTGTACGGTCGCATTGATGCTGACTTGGCTGCGACTACAGGCATTCAAAAAGGTTTGGATGTAGTGAAGATGCTGATGGTTGGAGCTTGTGTAACTCATGTTTGTTCGGCACTGCTGCGCCATGGCATCGAACATCTGCGCCAAATTGAGCGGGAAGTTATTAACTGGATGGAGGAACACGAATACGAATCCGTCGAGCAAATGATCGGCAGTATGAGCCAGATCAACGTTGCCGATCCCAGTGCCTTTGAAAGGGCGCAGTATCAAAAAGTGATTCAGAGTTTCCAACGCGACCATATGCTAGTCTAAGCTCACACTCTAGAGACGTTCCACCGGAACGT